>NZ_JBLTJC010000044.1:0-42678 GCF_048158785.1 Streptomyces colwelliae
GCCGGAACCTGCCGTCACCGACCCGCCCCGGTACGGCTCGAACTCCACCCGCCCGTCATGGCGTACGGGCCTGCTAACGTCCCCCGGTGTTCTCCCTCCTCGAACCCCCGTTCCTCAGCCGTCTGCGTGACGCGCGCCGGATCCTCGTCGCCGGCGCGGGCGGCGGCTTCGACGTCTACGCCGGGCTGCCGTTGGCCCTCGCGCTGCGCTCGGCCGGCAAGGAGGTGCACCTCGCGAACCTGTCCTTCGCCGATCTGTACGGCCTCGACCAGGACGTGTGGGTGGACCGGGACGTCGCCGCCGTACGCCCCGGCACGCAGGCCCGGGGCGACTACTTCCCCGAGCGGTCCCTCGCCCGCTGGCTCGACCTGCACGACATGCCGTCGACCGTGTACGCGTTCCCCCTGACCGGTGTGGGTCCGCTGCGGGACGCGTACCGCACGCTGATCGCGCATCTCGGCGGTGTCGACGCCGTCGTGCTGGTGGACGGCGGCACCGACATCCTGATGCGGGGCGACGAGCACGGGCTGGGTACGCCGGAGGAGGACATGGTCAGCCTCGCCGCGGTGAACGGGCTCGACGAGGTGCCGGTGCGGCTGGTGGCGTGCCTCGGGTTCGGGGTGGACGCGTATCACGGGGTCAACCACTCGTTGGTGCTGGAGAATCTGGCCGCGCTCGATCGTGAGGGTGCCTATCTCGGCGCGTTCTCGCTGCCGCGTGAGAGCCGCGAGGGGCAGCTGTATCTCGATGCGGTGGCGCACGCCCAGGAGTGCACGCCGGACCATCCGAGCATCGTCAACGGTTCCGTGGCGGCAGCCGTACGCGGGGACTTCGGGGACGTCCGTTTCACCGAACGCACGCGCGGCGGCGAGCTGTTCATCAATCCGCTGATGGCGCTGTACTTCTGCGTGGACGCACCGGGGCTCGCACGCCGGAACCTCTATCTCGACCGGTTGGAACGGACCGCGCTCATCCGCCAGGTGAGTTCGCTCATCGAGGAGTTCCGCGACGAACTGCCCCGGCAGCGGCCACCGCGCGCCTATCCCCACTGACCGAACCGAGCAGGAGACGCCCGCTCACGCCCGCGAGGAGCAGTCAACGGTCCTGCGCGCGTTCGTCGCGGTGCCGTACCCACCGCCAGAAGTCGACCATCATCCGCTCGTACCGGATGCCGAACTCCAGGGCCTCGCACTGTCCCGGGGTCAGTAACTCGCCCACACCGTCGGCGAGTTCCTCGTAGGTCTGGAGGGTCTTCTCGTGCTCGCCCAGCTGGACCGGGGCGAGGACGTCGGGCCGGCCGCCGAACCACAGCTTCAGGATGCCGCGCTCCCTGGCCTCGACCGGCACGAACTCCGGGTCGTCGAGCCAGCTCCGGAGGGTGGCCCGGCCCTGGCCGGTGAGGGTCAGCACCCGGCGGTTGCGGCCGCTCTCCTGCCGCACCTGGGACAGCAGGCCCGCTGCCAGCAGCCGGTCGCACTGCGCGTACACCTGCGCGTGCGGCACCGACCAGAACGGCGCGACCGTTCGCGCGGCCTCCGTCTTCACGTCGTACGGACTCGCCTCGCCCAGCTTGTCGATGATGCCGAGGACGAGGAAGGACGAGGTGGTCAGCCGCGCGTCAGACATGCGCCGACCGTATCGCGGGGTCGAACGAATACTTCAGGGCCGTAAATGCTGTGAACTGCCCCACGACGGGTAGTTCTTAACTCAGCGCCTTCTCCGCGTGAACACCTCCACTCAAAGGAACTGTGGTCTTGGCTCTCGCGTACCCTGACGCCCCATCAGCCCGCCGGCCGGGGCGCACCTGGACTATTCGCATCACAGGTCACCGCGACCGTACCGCCTCGGTCAGCTGCTCCTCCGGGTGCGGCATGCCCGCCCGGTCGCGCGACATCGCGGCCCTGCGCCGCTTCGCCGAAGCCCATGCGGCGGCCCACGTCAGAGCGGCGACCGTACGCCCCGACGCGGCCTGCGGCTGCCGTCGCCAGCGCTGCGCGGCGCACGAGGGGACCCGGATCGACTGCTCGGGCTCGGTGCTGCTCGTGCTGCGCCACGATCCCGCGGTCGGCCAGGTGTGGACCCTGGCCGAGGTCTGCGCGGCCTGCGCCTCGCTGATGACGCACACCCGCGTCGTCGGCAAGCCGCTGCCGCGCACCCGGCCGCCGCGCCAGGAGACGGTCGTCCCCCTGGAGGCGCCGTCCGCGACGAGCGCCCGTTCGGTACCGGCCGGCTTCAGCGCGCCTCCGCCCACACCGGGTACCCCGTCCCGGCCGGGCGCCGCGGACAGGCGCCGGGGACGGTGAGACCCGATGGCACACGGAAGGGACCCGCCCCGAGCGGATGGTGGGCGGGTCCCGTCCGCCCCACCATTCTGCGGACAGGTCCACGTCAGAGGCACGCGTGAAACCCGCCCGCCCGGAGTGAACCGATCACACCCCGCGCGTATGCTCGCGCGGTGTCCCAGGAAAATCGGGCATACGAGACTCTACGACCCTGCTCGACCCCCCGCTTGACCCGCCAAGATCTCCGACGGTGATACTGGTGGGTCAGCACCGCCCCCGCCCGCAGATTGGCCTATGTCGAACTCCTCCACAGCTTCGCCCACGATCCCCCACACGGTGTGGCTGGCTCGCGGCCGCCACGTCGGGTCCGAGGACGCCGCGGATGTCGTACGGCGACAGCTGCAACGGCTCAAGGACCGCGAGGTCATCGACGACCACCTGGAACCTGAGGACGACCAGCACGAGGATCCGCGCGAGCGGGTCTTCGAGGCCCGGTGGCGGGTCGAGGGGACGGTGACCGTGCGGGCACGGCTGACGTTCCCGCCCGCTCCGGAACCGGGTGCGAGCCCGGCCGGCTCCGTTTCGGCCGGGGGGCAGGAGTGGCTCCTGGTCGCGGAGGCCGAGCGGGTCTGGGATCCCCGGTGGCCCTCCCCCGCGACCATGTTCTGGCCCGAGGAGGCGGACGCCGGCTGGGACCACGTGACGGTTCCGGGGCTGCGCTTCCGGCAGGTCAATCCGCTGCCTTCCGACGAGAAGGACCTGCGGCGCCTGTTCCGCGGCTGCGCGCAGGACGGCTGGAGCATCCACGTCGTCGTGCACGAGGCGATGACCCCCGACGCGCAGGGCCGGCTGCCCCTGGCCCGGCTGCTGCCCGCGAGCCTCCAGCACTGCGTGGTGGAGCACCGGGCCACACCGGACCAACTACGCTCCGTCAACTGGGCGTTGCTGCGCGAGTTCGACTTCCAGGTGCCGCGCGGCGGTGCCGTGATCCTGCCCACCAGTCCGGTGGCCCCCTCGTACGACGTGCGCGAGTTCTCCGTGCGCAGCGTCTTCCTCGACGGCTCCGCACCCACCGAACTCGTGGACGTGCTCTGCCGCTACGCCGCCTCCGCGCGTCCCCTGCCGGACGGCGGCCAGGAGGCGGTCACCGCGCTGCGCGAGCAGTGGAAGCTGATGACGATGGAGGAGGAACTGGCCCGGGAGCGCAGGCTCGTGGCCATGTACGCCGAGGCGCTCGAGGCGATGACCAAGTCCCGCGACCTGTACCGGGAGTCCGCGGACCGGGCCAACGAGGCACTGGCCGCGCTGCGCGAGTCGTCCGGCGCCATGTCCGGCTTGCCTCCGCAGCCCGCCGGGTCCCCGTTCCAGCGGACGTTCGGTCGATTGAGGGACGCGACGAAGGCTCTGCGTCCCGCGCCGCCGACCGACAGCGACCGTGAGGATCCGCCGGGTGACGGCGGTCGCCCGACCGAGGAACGGTAGGCGATCGACGTCGGGACCGAGGGAAACGTCGTCACTCGGACGACTTCCAGACACCTCGGTCCTGCCGACGGCCTACGCAGCGCGATGCCGACGGTGAAAATGGACCACCAGTGGTGATCACCGCCCACGCGCCCCCGGCACCGCCCGTCCTAGCTTGGCGGCATGCCGATGCAACCCTGGTTCCGCGATGCCAAGTTGGGCATCTTCGTCCATTACGGAATCTACGCCGTCGACGGTGTGCCGGAGTCCTGGTCCTTCTACACGGGCCAGGTCCCGCACGACCAGTACATGCGGCAGCTCGACGGGTTCACCGCCGCCCGCTACGAACCGCGGGCCTGGGCACGGCTGTTCGCGCGGGCGGGTGCCAAGTACGCGGTGCTGACCGCCCGTCACCACGACGGCGTGGCCCTGTGGGACACCGCCCACGGTGACCTGGACGTGGTCCGCCGCACCCCGGCCGGCCGTGATCTGATCGGGCCGTACACCGACGCGTTGCGCGAGGAGGGTCTCAACGTCGGCCTGTACTACTCCCATTCGGACTGGAACCACCCCGACTACGCCAGCACCGCGCACCCCACGCCGCCCGACGAGGAGATCCGCACCAACCCGTACGCCTCCGCACGCCCCGGCCACGAGGACCCGGCCGCCTGGGCCCGCTACCTCGCCTACCGCGACGGCCAGGTCGGCGAGCTGGTGGACCGCTTCCGGCCCGACCTGCTGTGGTTCGACGGCGAGTGGGAGCGCGGTGAAGAGCAGTGGGGCATGCGGGAGTTGGCGGAACTGATTCTCACCGGGAACCCCGACACCGTCCTCAACGCCCGCATGCTGAGCTACGGGGACTACGCGACGCCCGAGCAGGGGGTGCCGCTGCAAGCGCCGGACGGGCCCTGGGAGTTGTGCCTGACGGTCAACGACTCATGGGGTTTCCAGCACGGGGACGAGCACCACAAGTCGGTGCGGCAGCTGGTGCGTTACTTCACGGAGACGATCGGCATGGGCGGCAATCTGCTGCTCGACGTCGGCCCGATGGAGGACGGGACGATAACGCCCGCGCAGACAGAGCGGCTTGAGGGGCTCGGCGCATGGATCGCCCGGCACTCCGAAGCGGTGTACGGCACGCTCGCCGGTCTGCCCGCCGGGCACCACTACGGCCCCAGCACCCTTTCCGCAGACCGCCGCACGCTGTACCTGGTGTGCTTCGATCCGCCGCGCGAGTCGGTGTCGGTGCGCGGCCTGCGTACGCCCGTCAAGCGGGTCACGGTCCTCGGCACCGGCACCGAACTCGCCCACGACGTCATCGGCGGACTCGGCGACGTGCCGGGCGTGACGTGGATCGACGCCCCGGACGCGGCCGACGTGGACGAGCGGGCGACGGTTCTGGCGGTCGAGCTGGACGGGGAGTTGGACGTGTACCGGGGTGCGGGCCGGGATTGAGTCACGAGGTGCCGGCGCGAACCGCCCTGGGTGAAGCGCCCAGTTCGCGTCGGCACGCCTTGTTGAAGGCCTGAAGGTCGCCGATGCCGACGGCCGCCGCGATCGCCGGAATCGACAGGGTCGACTCGCGGAGCAGGTGCCGGGCGCGTTCCATGCGGCGGTGCCTGATGTAGGCGACGACCGTGGTGCCGGTCTCGGCGCGGAACAGGCGGATGAGGTGGTTGTGCGAGATGCCGGCCGCGTGGGCCACGTCGGGGACGGTCAGTGGGGCCGCCAGGTGCGACTCGATGTGCGCGACGGCGAGGGCGACAGCGGGGTGCGGTCCCGTGGTCCCACCGGCCGCCGGGGTCGCGAGGTCCGCCACGCGCCACAGTACGGTCCACAACTCGGCCGCCGCGCGGGCGGAGTTGCGCGGTGCGGCCGCCACGGCCCGCTGCATCAGGTCGGTCAGCACGGGCGTCTGCGTACCGGCGTCCTGCATCACGGGAACGGTCAACCGCTCGCCGGCCGAGGGGAGTTCCAGGTGGGCGAAGAGATGCTCGGAGCGGCCCCGGTAGTGGAACCGCACCAGCGCGCCGGGCGGCACCAGGCTCACATGGCCGGGCCTGATCTCGTGCGCCACGCCGTCGACGGTCAACTCCGCCTCGTAGCGGTACAGGTGGAGCTGCCAGAGGTCCGGCAGCCGGAACACGTCACGCGGGCCGGCCGTCCCGTGCACGCCGACGCCAAGACTGGCCACGCGTGGTGGGGCGTCGAGGCCGATCCGTACGTGGGTTCCGGTGCCGATGATCGCGCTCACGGTGAAAACGTACCAGTGCCCGACAAGGGCTCGACGCCTGTCAAGACTCTTCGAAGCGTTCGGGTGTGATGTTCCCCTCGTCGGCCATACCGGGGCCGTAACCGGGCATCCGGATAGGGCACATGCCGTGCGGCCGTACCGGAAAAAGGGGCGCCAGTGGACTCGACCACAACCGTGATCGTCATCGTCGCGGTGCTCGCGGTGGTGCTGCTCGCCGTGGCCGTCGGAGTGCTGGTGCGGCTCGTCCGCATGCGGCGCTCCATGCGGCGCGCAGGGCTTCCGACCGGCCCCAAATGGGTTTTCTGGGGCGCCGTCCTCTACTTCGTACTGCCGACCGATCTGATGCCCGATCCCGTGTATCTGGACGACATCGCCGTACTTCTCCTCGCTCTTCGCACGATGCGCAACTCCCTCGGCGAGCAGGAGAAGGGGCTGCCGGGCGACCTCGACTGACCCCGGCACGCGTGCCGCACTCCTTCCTGTGATTACGCAGCGTAAGGAAACCATTCACTCGTTCGATTCGTATAAGTCTCTGGAAGCAGACGGAAGTCAGCGGGCCAAGCGACCTCGCAGGGTGGCCACCGCTTGCACGAGGCAGTACCGACGAGGGAGAGACGATGCAACCGTTCGCGCTCAACTACGCTCGCCCGGCAGCACAGTTGGAGCTCACCACTCCGTACAGCTACGACTCCGGACTGCAGTTGAACGTGCTCGCCGACGGACGGGTCGCCGCCCATGATCTCGCTCTGCTGAGAGAACTGGGGACCACGACGTCCACCGCGGGATCGAAGACTCACTTCGACGACTGAACACGGAACGACGAAAATGACCGTCCTGGTCCTTACCTGCGAAGAGGACGTCACGGCGGACATGGTGGTGGTCCACCTGCACGCGTCCGGCGTCCCCGTGGTCCGGATCGATCCCGCCGACCTCACCGGCGGAGTCGCGCTCTCCGGCGAGTACGTGCACGGAGCCTTCCGCGGCCATCTGTCCGCCGGGGGGCGGCTGGTGAGCGTGAGCGGGCTGCGGTCCATCTGGGTGCGCCGACCGGGCACCCCGGCGACCCGCGCGCCCCAGCCCTCCGCATGGCTGACCGAGGAGGCCTCACAGGCGCTCTACGGCATGCTCCGCGGCTCCGGCGCCCGCTGGATGAACCACCCCGACGCGTCCCGCCGCGCCCGGCACAAGCCCTGGCAGCTGCACCTGGCGCAGCGCAGCGGGCTGCCCGTGCCGGCCACCCTCATCACCACGTTCCCGCAGGCCGCCCGCGAGTTCTCGCGGCGTTTCCCGGACCTGGTGGTCAAGCCGGTCTCCGGCGCCCATCCGCAGGATCCGCCCCGGGCGGTGCCGACGAGCCGGGTCGCGCCGGACACCGACTTCGCCGCCGTGGCGTTCGGTCCCACGCTGCTGCAACGCCGGGTCGTCAAGCGCGCCGACATCCGGCTCACCGTGGTGGGCGACCGGATGCTGGCCGCCCGTACGGCGACGGCCCCGGACCCCGACCCGGCCGAGGTCGACGTCCGCTTCGCCACCTCGGCGCAGCCCTGGTGTCCCACCGAGGTCCCGCCGCGCATCGCCGCGGCCGTCCTGACGTACATGCGCGACGCCGAACTGGCTTACGGCGCCTTCGACTTCGCCGAGGACGGCGACGGGACCTGGTGGTTCCTCGAGTGCAACCAGTCGGGCCAGTTCGGCTTCGTCGAGGCGGAGACGGGTCAGCCGATCGCCCGGACCATCGCGGAGTGGCTGGCCCTGCCCGCCGCCGCGGAACGGGAGGGCCTCGTCAACGGGTCGGACAGCGCGGTCGGTTGAGCAGTAACGGTTCGCCTGAGGCGGCGGAGGTGAGCGTCCTGGGTCAGGAGTGGCGCTCTGCCCCGTATGTCCCCAGGAGGCTGCACACGGCGTCCTCCTCGACCGCGCGCACCTTGCGCAGCAGTTCCGGGTTCCCCGCCTGGTTCACCTGAGTTGTCAATGAGAAAGTGAGCGAGCGCCGGCCGTCGGGGGTCGCCGCCATCAACTGTGTGTAACCAAGGGTGTTCCCGGTATGTCCGAGAACCACCCCACACCGGGTGTCGTAGCGGAAGAGGGCGAGTCCGGCGCTGTTGCGGCCCGGGCCGGCCGGTTCGGAGGCGCCGGGGATCCAGTGCCGCTGCTCCCGCACGGCCGCCTTCGAGGTGAGAGCCCCGGCGGCGTAGCCGCTGATGAACGCGGTCAGGTCGCGGGGCGAGGAGGTGATGCCGCCCGACGCCCACACACCCGACATGCCGATCGCCTCGCTGACGTCCGCCGGTCCGGACGCTCCGCCGACGACGTATCCGTGCATGTACGGCTCCGGCATCTCGTACCCCTGCGGCAGGCTCGTGTCGTGCAGGCCCAGCGGCCTGTACACGTCGTGCCGCAGCAGCTCCTCGTACCGTGCGCCGGTCGCCGCCTCCGCCATCAGCGCTACGGCGATGTTGTCGGAGTTGGAGTAGCGGTACTGCGAGCCCGGGGTGAACCGCAGCGGTTCGCCGGCCACGAAGTCGAGCAGGCGCCGCGAGTCGAAGTGGTGGTGCGGGTCGGCGGCGATGAGGCTCCGGAACCGTGGGCTCTGGCTGAAGTCCGGGAGCCCGCTGGTGTGTTGGAGCAGCTGGCGCAGGGTCACCTTTCGCCAGGCCTGGGGCAGGTGGGGCAGCCGGGCGCCGATCGTGTCGTCGAGGGCGAGCCGGTGCTGTCGTACGAGACTCAGGGCCACCGCGCCGCTGAACGCCTTGCTGGTGCTCGCGGTCCGGGTGTGGTCGCCCGGTTCGAGCGGGCGGCCGGTGGTGATGTCGGCGGTGCCGGCGCTCAGGACGCGTTGTCGGCCGCCGTCGCGGAGCACGACGATCACGCCGGGCGGGCCGTCGGGGGCGGCGACCAGTTCGTCGAGGCCGCGCTGGAGGGAGTGGTCGTCGGCCGCGGCGGGCGAAGCGGGCACAAGGGCGCCCACGCAGGTGGCGACCAGGAGGGAGACGAGGCGGAGCGGCAGGGGCATGAAGAGTCCTGGGGTCGGTGGGGTCGGGGCACGACCAGAATCCGGGGGCCGGTCGGTGTCCGCGCGGGCGTGTGCTCCATACGGCCCCCTCCCCCTGTTCACCTCCCGCGGTGTTGCCCCGCGGGGCGTGCTGTGCCGTAATCGGATGACCCGCGGTTCGGATCTTGGTGGTGCCTCGCCGCGCCGGAAGGAGCGGCTGGGATGGACGCTTACGGTGCCGGGGACGGTGTCTCGGCCGCCCCGGGAGGGCTGCTGGACCTGTTGCGGGTCGCGGCGGTGGTTCTGGACGCCGGCGGATACATCGCGCTGTGGAGCCCCGAGGCGGAGCAGCTGCTCGGCTACTCCCCCGAGGAGGCGCTGACCCAGCGCGCGGACCGGCTGCTGGTGTCGCCCGACGACCGGGTCAGGGCGCGTGAGCTGTTCGCCCAGGTCGGTACGGGCGCCCGCTGGGCGGGGGTCTTCCCGCTGCTGCACCGGGACGGCACGGAACGGTCGGTGGAGTTCCGCACGATGCGGCTGCGCGACAGCCACGGTCAGGCGCATCTGCTGGGGCTGGCGGCGGACGCCACGACGGTACGGGGTGTGGAGCGGGACCTGGCGCTGTCCCACAGCCTGGTGCGTCAGACGCCGGTGGGGATCGCGGTGTTCGACACCGATCTGCGGTGGGTCGCGGTCAATCCGGCCCTGGAGCGCATCAACGGCGTACCGGAGGACGAGGTCGTCGGGCGCCGGGTCGGTGAGGTGCTGCCCGGTCTTGACGTGGCGGCCATCGAGTCGCGGATGCGGCACGTACTGATCACCGGCAGGCCGCTGCTCGACCAGCAGACCGTGGGGCGGACGCCGGCCGACGTCGTGGACCGGGCGTACTCGGAGTCGTACCACCGCATCGAGGACGCGCAGGGCCGGGTGCTGGGGCTGGCGATGGCCGTCCTGGACGTGACCGAGCGGGAGCAGGCGGCGGCCGAGGTCGCGCAGGCGCGCCAGCATCTGTCGGTCGTGGCGGAGGCCGGGGTGCGGATCGGAACGACGCTGGACCTCCAGCAGACCGCGCGGGAGCTGGCGGACGTCGCGGTACCCCATGTGGCCGACCTGGCCGCCGTCGACGTACTGGAGTCGGTCGTCACGGACGGCACGATCACTCCGGTGACCGAGGACGCGCAGGTCGAGTTCCGCGCGCTGGCCGTCGCCGCCGGCTATCTCACCGACGCTATCCACGCGGCGGACCCGGTGGGCGAACTGGCCACCTACGGCCCCAACCGCATCATCACCCAGTGCGTCCGCGAGGCCGGCCCGATCCTGGTCGAGCGGGTCGACCCGCCCATGATGCGCCGCATCGCCAGGGACGGCCGCGCCGCGCAGACCCTGCGCATGGCAGGCGTCCACTCCTACCTGGCCGTCCCGTTGATGGCCCGCGGCGAGGTGCTGGGCACGCTGAGCCTCTACCGCACCGTCAACGACCGCGCCTTCGACGAACAGGACCGCGTCCTCGCCACGGAACTCGCCGCCCGCGCCGCGATCTGCATCGACAACGCCCGCCTCTACGGCCGCGAACGCACCACCGCGCTGACCCTCCAGCGCAGCCTGCTGCCATCGGCCCCAGCCCGGCAGGAGGGGCTCGACATCGCCGCCCGCTATCTGCCGGCGCTGAGCGAGGTCGGGGGCGACTGGTACGACGTGCTGCCTCTGGGACCGGGCCGCACCGGTCTCGTCGTGGGCGACGTGATGGGCAAGGGCGTCCAAGCCGCCGCCATCATGGGCCAGTTGAGCACAGCGACCCGCGCACTGGCCCGACTCGACCTGCCCCCGGCGGAGTTGCTGCACCACCTCGACGACCTCACCGGCTCCCTCGGTGACGCGATCGCCACCTGTGCGTACGGCGTCGTCGACCTCGGGCGCGGCACCTGCGCACTGTCGAGTGCCGGACATCTGCCGCCCGTCCTGATCCACCCGGACGGCAGCGCGGAACTCCTCGACATCCCCGGCGGAGTCCCGCTCGGCGTCGGCGGAGTGGACTTCGGGACCGCCGAAGTCGACTTCACCACGGGCGCGTTGCTCGCCCTCTACTCCGACGGGCTGGTGGAGAACCGCGGCGAGTCCATCGACGTGGGACTGCACGCGCTGACGCGGCTGCTACAGAGTTCCCGCCGCCCCCTGGAGCAGACGAGCGACATGCTCCTCAACGCGCTGCGCCCGGAACCCGACGACGACGTGGCACTCCTCCTGGTCCGCGCCACCGGTTGACCTCTCCGGTCAGGCGCCCGTGGTCGAGCCCGGGCGGATGATCATGAGGACGGTGACGGTCGCCCACAGCAGGTTGAAGATGCCGGTGAACATGGCGAGTTGAACGGTCCCGGCCCGCTTCACGGGCCGCCGCGCGCCGAGTTGCTCCAGGAGTTCGTCCTGGCGGGGCAGCACGAAGGCGATCAGGATGCCGGCCGCCACCGCCGTGAGCGTGATGGAGGCGATGAGCCAGCCGCTGCCCAGGACGCCCATCGCGGACGCGGTCGCGAAGCCGAAGAGGGGCACCGCCAGTCCGACCGCGCCGTAGACACGGCAGACGCGATGCAGCAGTCGTACGGTCGTCACCCCCGCGTCGGGTCCGTCCGGGCCCGTGAGAGCGCGGCGGGCCGCCGGTGGGAACATGCTGGCGGCGACGGTGACGGGGCCGACCGCGACGATGGCGGCCAGGACGTGCAGAGCGAGAAGGATCTTGGTCACCGGCCCAGGCTAGGGACGTCCGGCACGGGAGCACAGTGGCTGAAACGACAGCTTCCAACGGATTCTCGCCACTGGCTCTCACCATATGGCTATGACGAAAGGCTATGTCACGTCACTGGCGGGAATCCGTCTATCGTGGCATTCATGCACACCGTCGCGATCCTGGTTCTCGATCATGTGGTGCCGTTCGACATGGCGACGCCGATGGAGGTGTTCGGACGTACCAGGCTGCCGGACGGCCGGAACGCCTATCGGGTGCGGGTGTGCGCCGAGACGTCGGACGTGCGGACGGACGGGTTCGCGTTGCGGGTCGACCACGGGCTCGAAGCGCTGGTGGACGCCGACACCATCATCGTCCCGGGGCGCTCGGAGCGGGCCGCGCCGCCCTCCGCCAGGGTGCTCGCGGCACTGCGGGAGGCGGCAGCGGCGGGTACCCGGATCGTGTCCATCTGCGTGGGCGCCTTCGTGCTCGCCGAGGCCGGTCTGCTGGACGGGCTGCGCGCCACCACGCACTGGGTGGCCGCCGAACTGCTGGCCCGCACCTACCCGTTGGTCGAGGTGCAGCCGGACGTGCTGTACGTCGACAACGGGCAGATCCTCACCTCGGCCGGGGCCGCCGCCGGTCTTGACCTGTGTCTGCACCTCATCCGGCGGGACTTCGGCTCGGCGGTCGCCGCGGACGCGGCCCGGCTGTCGGTCATGCCGCTCGAACGCGAGGGCGGGCAGGCGCAGTTCATCGTCCACCAGCACCCGCCGGTCCCCCAGGGCTCGACCCTCGAACCGCTGCTCCAGTGGATCGAGGACAACCTCTCCCACGAGGTCACCCTGGGCGCACTGGCGACGCGATCGGGCATGAGCGAGCGGACGTTCAGCCGCCGTTTCCGCGAACAGACGGGCAGCACCCCACTTCAGTGGCTGCTGCGGGCCCGCGTACGACGCGCCCAGTACCTGCTGGAGAACAGCGACCACACCGTCGAACGCATCGCCCAGCAGGCCGGGTTCGGCTCCCCCACCGCGTTCCGCGAGCGCTTCCGCCGGGTGGTCGGCACCAGTCCGCAGGCGTACCGCTCGGCGTTCCACGGGAACGCCGTCTCCTTGACCGCACGCTCATGACGCCATCCCACCCTCATGGCACCATCCACTCGCCCCGTGCCCGTGCCTGCGCCTGCGCCTGCGCCTCGTCAGGCTGCGGTCATGCCGCCGTCGATGGCGAGTGCGGCTCCGGTGATGAACCTTGCTTCGTCGCTGAGGAGGAAGGCCACGAACGCGGCGATCTCCTCCGGCTGGGCGATCCGCCCGATCGGGTGCAGCGCTCCGGCCACACGGACGGCCTCCTCCGGCGACATGCCCATGTTGCCGCGGAGCAAGGGGGTGTCCACGCCGCCGGTGACGAGGGCGTTGATCCGGATGCCGGCGGCGGCCGTGTCGAGGGCGGCCGACCGGGTGAGCCCGACCACGCCGTGCTTGGCGGCGCTGTAGGAGGCCATGGCGGCGGCACCGGTGACGGCGAGGTTGGAGGTGTTGTTCACGATCGCGCCGCCACCGCACGCCCGCAGCAAGGGGATCTGGTACTTCAGGCTGTAGAAGACGCTGCTGAGGTTGAGCGCCAGATCGGCGTCCCACGCCTTGGCGTCGATACCGTCGATCGGGCCCACCGCGGTGGCCGCGCCCACGTTGTTGAAGGCCGCGTCGAGGCGTCCGTGCAGGGCGACCACCTGCTCGACCAGGTCCGCCACCTGGGCCTCCACGGTCACGTCGGTAGCCACGAAGACGGCATCCGCTCCGCTGCCGCGGAGTTCGGCGGCCAGCGCGTCGCCGGCTTCTTCGCCGCGGGCCGCCAGGACGACCTTCGCGCCCTCGGCGGCGATCCGCTCGGCGGCGGCACGGCCCATGCCGGAGGTGGCACCGGTGACCAGAACGACCTTGTCGGTGAAACGGGCTGACATTGCCGCGTACTCCTGCGTGTGCTCGATAGGGCCAATGGGTCTGGGACCGGCCATGAGGACGCCCGCCTCGGGGAGACCCCCGTGCCGCGAGTCTTCAGAACAGGAATCAGCGCGGCAAGAGGGCATTTCGAAGTGCTCAGGTATCACCGAGGGAACCGACCCCCGGGACGGTGGCTGCTCCCGCGATCCACAGCATGACGCCGACCGAGTACCTGGTTACGCTCGTACACTTCCTGGCATGACGCAGCTGGGCACGGAACCACGGGAAACAGGCACCGAACTGTGCGAACAAGGCCATGACCTCATCCGCAGCGTGCTGGAGCGCATCGGCGACAAGTGGTCGGTCGTGGTGATCTGCAGGCTCGCCGACACCACCCGCGGGTTCAACGAACTGCGCCGCCTCAGCGGCCCCAGCCCCATTACCCAGCGGATGCTGAGCGCCACCCTGCGAAGGCTTGAGCGTGACGGTCTCGTCTCGCGGACCGTCCACCCCACCAAGCCCCCGCGCGTCGACTACGCCCTCACCGCGCGCGGGCTCAGCTTGCTGGGCATCGTCCAGTCACTGGCGCGTTGGGCAGAGGACAACTCCGGCGGCATCCTGGACTCAAGAACGACGTTCGACGCCGAACAGGCCTGACAGCGTCGGCGAAATCCGTGCCCGAGTTCCAGGTGGTCTCCGTCGTTGCACCCGCTCACCGCGTGGTTGTCCGCAGGCACCCCCCGGAGCGGTTCCCTCAGGGATACCAGGGCACTTCAAACTGCCCTCTTGCCCGACCCATCGGATCGGTCCGACGATCATCGAGTCGGTATTCAACCGACACTGACCTGCACATGGGGTACTGGAGGATGATCCGTGAAAGCGGTAGCCGTGACCGAGTACGGCGGGCCAGAGGTGCTGCGCCTGGTCGACCTGCCCGAGCCGCATGCGGGACCGGGGCAGGTCCGGATCCGAGTCCACGCGGCCGCGGTGAACCCTGCCGACACCCTCCTGCGGATCGGCGACACCGATGAAGCACTGTCCGAGGTGGTCCCTCGGCCCTACCGGCCCGGCATGGATCTGGCCGGAGTCATCGACGAGATCGGCGAGGAGACCGACACCGACCTCGAACCCGGTGACCGCGTGATGGCCATGGTCGTCCCCATCGACGCCTCGGGCGGCGCCTACGCCGAGTTCGTGGTGCTCGACTCACGGCAGGTGAGTCGCTCCCCCGAGGGAGCGCGGCACGTCGAGGCCGCGACGGTGCCGATGAACGGGCTCACCGCGCGTCTTGCGCTCGACGTGCTGTCGCTCCCGCCCGGTGCCTGGATCGCGATCACCGGTGCGGCCGGCGCCGTGGGGGGCTACGCGGTGGAACTTGCGAAGGCCGACGGCCTTCGGGTGATCGCCGACGCTGCCGCAGTCGACGTCGATCTGGTGCGCGGCCTGGGTGCCGACGTGGTCGTCGCTCGAGGCGACGGCATCGCGGACCGGATCCTGGAGGTGCGACCAGAGGGTGTCGACGCGGTGATCGACACTGCTCTCCTGGGCGCTCAGGTCGAGCCGGCGATCCGGCTGGGCGGTCAGCTCGCGATCTTGCGGGGGCCGAAGGAACGGGGTACGAAACCGCTGTCGGGCCGGGCCGGAGTGCATGTCCGCGACGTCTGGGTGCCCGAATACCGGTTCGCCACCGACAAGTTGGAGCAACTCCGCATTCTGGTGGAAGAGGGCAAGCTCTCGATGCGAGTGGCTGCGGTCCATCCCGCGAGCGAGGCCGCCGAAACGCATCGTCGGCTCGAGGCAGGCGGAGTTCGGGGACGCCTCGTCCTCGAATTCTGAGCGCACCCGGCACTTCCCGAGAAGAGAGAGATATGCCAAACCCCATAGGTGTCGGCGTAATCGGCGCCAGCCCGGGGCCGGACAGTTGGGCCGCGAACTCGCACATCCCTGCCCTGCGTGCGTTGCGCGGCTTCGAGTTGCGCGCGGTCGCGACGAGCCGACAGGCGTCCGCCGATGCCGCCGCACAGGCCTACGGCGTCGAGGGCTTCGACGACGCACGCATGGTGATCGACCACCCCGGCGTCGATCTTGTGGTTGTCGCCGTCAAGGTCACCCAGCACTATGACCTCGTCAAGCAGGCGCTCGCGGCGGGCAAAATGGTCTACAGCGAATGGCCACTGGGTGCCACGGCGACGGAAGCCAGAACACTGGCCGAGCTTGCCGAGGCCAATGGCGTGCGCACAGTCATCGGACTCCAGTCGAGGTTCGCGCCCGCGGTGCACCGCATGCATGACCTTGTCGACGAGGGCTACCTCGGCCGGACATTGGCAACCACGCTGATCGGGTCCGGCGTGGCCTGGGGAGCGACGACAGACCGAGCTCACGCCTACATGTTCGACGCCGCCAACGGCGCGACCACTCTCACTGTGCCGACGGGGCACGCCCTCGACGCCCTCACCTACGTACTCGGCGATATCACCAGCGTCACCGCAACTCTCGGAATCGGCCGCGAAGTAGTCCAGATCGCAGACGAGGGAACGGTCGTGCCGGTGACAGCGCCGGATCACATCGCCGTGACGGCCGGTCTACGGTCAGGAGCCATCGCGTCGGTCTTCTACCGCGGCGGCTTGTCTCGCGCCGGTGATCTGCGATGGGAGATCAACGGCACATCGGGCGACCTGTTGCTGACCAGCCCGATGGCGAACGGGAACATCCAGACCACCGAATTGGCCTTGGCAGGCGCGAGTGCCCCGGAAAAGACTCTGAGCCATCTGGAGTTGCCGCGGCCTGCCGACCCGGAACTCGCCGCCATCCCGGGTGGACCTGCCCGCAACGTCGCCGCACTGTACGCGGCGTTCGCCGAGGATCTGGCCAAGGACTCCCGCGAAGTCCCGGACTTCGCGCACGCTCTCACGATCCAGACCCTGATAGCCGAAATCCAGGCGGCGGGCGCCCGTTGAAACGCAGGCCCGGAGAGGTCCAGCCCGCGACAGCCGAAGGAGGCCTCGAATGACAGAGTCAATGGACTTCAACGAGATGAACAGGAAAGTCGTCGCAGAGTTTCGCGACAACGCCGGCAAAGTCGGCGGGGTATTCGCGGGCACACCGCTGGTCCTGGTGCACCATGTCGGCGCCAGGTCCGGTGTCCAGCGGATCACGCCGCTCGCCTACTTCGCCGAGGACGGCCGGATCTTCGTGTTCGCCACCAAGGGCGGGGCCGACGACAACCCTGCCTGGTACCACAACCTTCTCGCCAACCCGAGAACCACGGTCGAGCTCGGCACCGAGACGTTCGAGGTGGTCGCGCTGCCTCTTTCGGGCACTGAACGCGACGAGTATTTCGCCAAGCAGATCGCCGTGGCGCCGCACTTTGCCGAGTACCAGCGCATGGCAGCCAGGGTCATCCCGGTCGTTGAACTTCGGCGGGTCGACTGAAGCGGGTACAACTGACGTCCGCGAGCTCATGCGCGGCCTGCGGGCGATGCCGCTCCGCCTGGGCGATCCGGGTCCGGCGGGACCACGAGACCGCGCCACGCTGTTGACGCCCGTCACACCGGACCCGGATCAGGCGACCTGCCCACTGTGCAGTGCCGTGTACGCCCCGCCCCGGCGCAGGAGTTCGTCGTGCGTGCCGACCTCCAGGATCTCCCCGTCGCCCATGACGACGATCCGGTCGGCGCCTCGGACGGTGGACAGCCGGTGCGCCACCACGAATGTCGTACGGCCGCGCAGCAGCCGGGCGAGGGCCTGCTGGACGAGCGCCTCCGAGCGGGTGTCCAGCGCCGAGGTCGCCTCGTCCAGGACGAGTACCTTGGGGTCGCGGATCAACGCCCGTGCGATGGCGAGGCGTTGACGCTGACCGCCGGAGAGCCGGGCCCCGCGTTCACCGACCAGGGTCTCCAGTCCCTGCGGCAACTTGTCCACGAACTCGAGGGCGTTGGCATCCCGCAGCGCCGCGCGCACCGCATCCTCGTCGGCGTCGTCCATGCCGTAGGCCACGTTGTCGCGGATCGTGCCGTCGAAGAGGATCGACTCCTGCGGGACGACCGAGACGAAGCGGCGGTACGTGCGCAGGTCGAGGGTGTTCATGTCGGTGCCGTCGAGGAGCAGTTGGCCGGTGGTGGGGCGGATGAAGCCGATGACGAGGTTGAGGACGGTGGACTTGCCGGCGCCGGACGCGCCGACGAGGGCGACGGTCTCGCCGGGTGCGACGGTGAGGGTGAAGTCGTGCACGGCGGGCCGGAGTTGCTCGTCGTAGGTGTGGCCGACGCGCTGGAAGGTGACGGCTCCGCGCACCTCTGCGACCTCCGTCTTGCCCTCGTTGTCCTCCAACTCGGGCGCCTGGAGCACCTCGCCGACCGAACGGACCGATTCCAGGCCCTTGGTGATGACCGGGGCCAGGGTCGTGAGGGTCGTGGTGGAGTTGGTGAGAGTGGTCAGGAAGGCGCTCAGCATCACGACGTCGCCGGCGGTGACTCCCCAGGCGCCGTAGTACGACACCAGGGCCGCGCCGGCGAGGACCAGGACGCCGACGACGTTGAGGACGACCCAGGCGAGCGAGCCGAAGCGGCCGTTGAGGAGGTCGAGGCGGTTGCCGGAGGTGAGGAGGCGGCGCAGGGTGCCGTCCATGCGGCGCAGGGCCTTGCCCTCCAGGCCGTGGGCGCGGGTGACCGGGATGAGGCGGGTCATCTCCGTCACCCGTGAGGAGAGGGTCTCGACCTCGTGGCGGAACTGCTCGTTGTGGGTGCGCAGGCGTGCCTTGAGCCGGGAGACGAGCAGCGCGGCGACCGGTACGACGACGATGAAGACGGGCACGAACTCCGGTGTGCGGAAGCCGATGATGACCAGTCCGCCGGTGAGCACGGTGATCGCGCCGAGCCCGGTCTCCGCGGTCTGCTGGACCATCTGCTCGACCGTCTCCACGTCCCGCACGACCTTGGCCTGGAGCACCCCGGCGCTGACCCGTGAGTGGTAGCCGATGGAGAGCTGCTGCATGCGGGTGCACAGTGCCGAGCGCAGGTCGGTGCCCATGCGGCGGACGCTGCCGTAGAGGAGACGGACGTAGAGCACGTGCAGGGGGTAGTTGATCAGCAGGATGAACAGGATGATGCCGGTGCTGATCCAGATTCCGCTGACCGGCTGATGCTGGACGACCGTGTCGATGATCGACGCGGTGATCAGGGGGAGCAGCCAGATGGGGCTGTGCTTGACCGTGAACACGGCGACGGCCAGGGCCAGTCGTCTTCGGTCGGCACGGAAGAGGTAGGCGAGGGTGCGGATCGGGTGTTCGTCGCGGTAGTGGTGGTCGAGCGGTTTCTCCGTGGATGACGCCATGGGCAGTGATCCTTCCCCTGCGACCGGGCGGCGGGCAAGCGCTTTCCATCCTTGCCCGCCGCGATGGCACCTCAGGCGTCACGGCTTTCTCAGACGGCGTCCAGCTCCGCGATCTCCTCGGCGGAGAGGGTGAGTTCGGGTGCGGCGGCGGAGTCGCGGATCGTCTCGGGGCGGCTGGCGCCCGGGATCGGTACGACGACCGGGGACTTGGCGAGCATCCAGGCCAGGCACACGCGCTGCGGGCTGACGCCGTGCTTCTCGGCGATCCGGGCGAACGGCGCGTAGGCGGAGCCGAGTTCACCGGCGCGGGCGATGCCGCCGAGGGGGCTCCAGGGCAGAAACGCGATGCCGAGTTCGTCGCACAGGTCCAGCTCCGGCTCGCTGGAGCGGAAGGCCGGGGAGAACTGGTTCTGCACGGAGACCAGTCGGCCGTCGAGGATCTCGTTCGCCAGCCGGATCTGCTCCGGGTCCGCGTTCGAGATACCGGCCAGGCGGATCTTGCCCTCGTCGAGCAACTCCCGTACGGCGCCGACCGAGTCCGCGTACGGGACGCTCGGGTCGGGACGGTGGAACTGGTAGAGCCCGATGGCCTCCACGCCGAGCCGGCGCAGGGATGCCTCGCAGGCCTCCTTCAGGTAGGCGGGGCTGCCGTTCAGGGTCCAACTGCCGTCCCCGGGGCGGAGATGGCCGCCCTTGGTGGCGACGAGGACGTCCGCGCCCCGGTCATGGGAGGCGAGCGCCTTGGCGATCAGGATCTCGTTGTGCCCAACCTCGTCGGCGTGCAGGTGGTAGGCGTCCGCGGTGTCGATCAGCGTCACGCCCGCGTCGAGCGCGGCGTGGATGGTCGCGAGGGAGCGTGCCTCGTCCGGCCGTCCTTCGATCGACATGGGCATACCGCCCAGGCCGATCGCACTGACCTCGACGTCACCGATACGGCGGGTGTCCATTGCTCGTGCTCCTCTTCCGGTCTTCCGGTGCGGTCTTCCGGCTGTCGTGCGGAACCGTGCCGTCCGGCGCCGCAGGAGCCGGAGCCGGATCTCGGACCGGGGTCACGACGGGCGGGACGCATCGTCCAGCTTCTCCGGCCCGGGTCCGCAGGTCCAATAGAAGAAAGCGAACACATCCAGCAGCGGGACTGCTCAATCGGAACCGCTCAACGAGCGGCGACCTTGGCGATGAACGCCGTGACGTTGGTGACGGTCCGCTGGATCTTCTCCTCCAGGGTGAGCGACTCGGGCATCCGCGCGCCGACGCCCGCGTCCTTCTTGCCGCGCACGTACAGCGGGCAGGCGAGGTCGCTGCATATGTAGGCGCCCACGGAGTTGCCCTGCTGCCCGGCCTTGCCCGCCCTCGCGGCGGTCATCAGCGAGACACCTCCGGTGTGCGTGGTCATGCACATCGAGCACATGCTGCGCCGGGTCTGCCAGGAGGCGGCACCGGGGCAGCGCAGGGCGATCGCCGTCGGGCGGCCGTCCAACTCGATGGCGAGGTAGGCACGGCCGGGGGCCTGGGGGTCCCGCCAGCCGAGGAAGTCCAGGTCGTCCCACGGCCGTTCGGCCAGGTCCCGGGGTACGGACAGGCGCTTGGCCTCGCCCTTGGTGCAGTTCACGAAGGCGGCGCGGATCTCCCGCTCGGTCAGTGGTCTCATGAACGGCACGCTAGTTTGCCTAAAACCTTTAGGCAAATACATAATAGCTATCGTCGAATGGGAGGATGGTTATGGCCAGAGCAGGACTGACGCCGGAGCGGCTGACCCTGGCGGGGGCGGAGCTGGCCGACGAGGTCGGCTTCGATCAGGTGACCGTCTCGGCACTCGCCCGGCGCTTCGACGTCAAGGTCGCGAGCCTGTACTCGCACCTGAAGAACTCCCAGGAACTGAAGACCAGGATCGCCCTGTTCGCGCTGGAGGAACTCGCCGACCGGGCCTCCGACGCGGTCGCCGGGCGGGCCGGCAAGGACGCCCTGGCCGCCTTCGCGGAGGCCTACCGCGGCTACGCCCGGGAGCACCCCGGCCGGTACGCGGCGGCACGGCTCCGGCTCGATCCCGAGACGGCGGCCGCCAGCGCCGCCGTGCGGCACTCGCAGATGACACGGGCGATCCTGCGCGGCTACGACCTGCCGGAACCGGACCAGACGCACGCGGTCCGGATGCTGGGCGGCGTCTTCCACGGCTACGTCAGCCTGGAGCTGGCCGGAAGCTTCGACCACAGCGCGCCCGACGCGCGGGAGTCCTGGGCCTGGATCGTGGATTCGCTCGACGCGCTGCTGCGGAACCGGGCCGCGCCCCACAACCGACCGTCCCGGAAACCCCGATCGACAGGCTGAGGCGATGACCACCGAGCACGACACGATCACCACCCCCGTCACCACCGACCTGCTGCGCGGCTTCCTCGACGTGGAGGCCACCGCGCACGGTCTGCTGCCGCACCGGCTGCCCGCCCGGGCGCGCCGGCAGATCCCCGACGACCAACTCGCCGTGGCCGAGGCGCAGCCCTCCGGTGTGCGGCTGGTCTTCCGCACCCGGGCCACCACCATCGAGCTGGACACGCTGCCCACCAAGCGCGTCTACCTGGGGTTCCCGGCCCCGGCGGACGGCGTGTACGACCTGCTGGTCGACGGCCGTCTCACCGCCCACGCCACGGTGGCCGGCGGCAATGTGCGCACGATCACCGACATGGTGACCCAGTCCTTCGAGTTCACGGAGGGACAGCCCGGCACCGCCCGGTTCGCCGACCTGCCCGCGGGTGACAAGGACATCGAGATCTGGCTCCCGCACACCGAGATCACGGAGCTGATCGCCCTGCGCACCGACGCCCCGGTCGAGAAGGCGCCGGACAACGGGCGCAAGGTGTGGCTGCACCACGGCAGTTCCATCAGCCACGGCTCGAACGCCACGCATCCGACCGGCATTTGGCCGGCTCTGGCTGCCGCCCAGGGCCAAGTGGAGCTCGTCAACCTCGGGTTCAGCGGCAGCGCGCTGCTCGACCCGTTCACCGCCCGGGCGATGCGGGACACCCCGGCGGACCTGATCAGCGTGAAGATCGGCATCAACATCGTCAACGCCGACGCGATGCGCCTGCGCGCCTTCGTCCCGGCGGTCCACGGTTTCCTCGACACCATCCGCGAGGGGCATCCGACCACACCGCTGTTGGTCGTGTCCGCCATCCTCTGTCCGGTGCAGGAGGACACGCCCGGCCCTCTCATGCCCGACTTCGAGGGCGGGACCGCGCGGTTCAGGGCGACGGGCGACCCGGCCGAACGCGCCCTCGGGCGCCTGACACTCACCGTCATCCGCGAGGCACTCGCCCGCGTCGTGGAGCAGCGGGCGGCCGAGGACCCGAACCTGCACTACCTGGACGGTCGTTCCCTCTACGGCGAGAAGGACTACGCCGAACTCCCGCTCCCCGACTCGGTCCATCCCGACCCGGCCGGACACGTGCGCATCGCCGAGAACTTCGGACGGCTCGTGTTCGGGGAGGGCGGCCCCTTCGCGACCGGGACCGGGACCAGGACTGGGACTGGAACTGGAACTGGAACCGGCTGAGGCTTTCACGCACCGGCGCGGACCGGCTCAGCAGGGTCACGGTTGCGCCCCAGCCCAACTGGGCGGTCCCGAGACCGACTTCGAAGCGGTCCGCCGAACCGGTCGAAGACGTGGACGGTCTCTTTCCGCACCGGTGAATGAGGTGAATGGGCGGTCGAAGCTGTTCAGAACGTGCCGTCGTCGCGCGTGTAGTTGGGGCTGAGTTCCAGCAGGGCGGCGACAGCGGGGCTCGGTTCGCGGCCCGCGCGGACCGCGAACGAGAGAGCGAGCGAGGGTACGGGGCCGGACACCGGCTTGATGACCACCCCGGCCGTACTCACCGGTTCGTAACGGGGTACGACGGCGGCGCCGCCGATGGCTCGCACATACGACGCGGCCGAGGCTATGTCCGTGATCTCGACGGACACGCGGCGAGTGATGCCGAGTTCGCCGAAGGCCCGGTCCATGGCGGCGCGTGACCCGAAGCCGTTCGCCCCCGAGACGAAGTTCTCGTGGGCGAGGTCCTTGAGCGCGATGTGTTCCCGCTGTGCCAGCGGATGCTCGGACGGCAGGATCACCACGTACGGGATGGTCGCGAACTGCCGCAGGTCGAGGTCGTGCGCGTCGGTGGCGGACAGGGCCACGACGCCGACGTCGAGGCGGCCGCGTCGCACGTCCTCGGCGATTCCGCCCGCTCCGGATCCGGAGACCTGGATCCGGATGTCCACCAGGGGGTGGCGTTGGCGGAAGGCCCCCACCAGGCGTGGCAGGTCGAGGGCCGTGATGCGGGTCATCGTGCCGACGCGCAAGCTGCCCCGCAGGGTTCTCGACGCCTCGCCGACCACTTCCCTCGCACGTTCCGCGGCCGCGACGACCGACTTGGCTTCTGGCAGGAACACCTCGCCCGCCGAAGACAAGGCCACTGTCCTGGTCGACCGGTCGAAGAGCGACGCCTGGAGCTCCTCCTCCAGGGCGCGGACAGCTGCCGACACCGTCGACTGAGCTGCGAAAAGGCGGGCCGCAGCGCGGGTGAAGCTGAGTTCTTCGGCCACAGTGATGAAATAGCGCAACTGCCGTAATTCCATCCGCCAATTATCGATTTCTTCGATAACAGCTGTCAATGTTTTTCGTTGGACTCGATTTACCTTCTGCGCCAGGCTGTCATCGACAGCAACTCCCGCTGCCTGACGAAGGGTTGGTCATGAGCAAGCAGGTTCTGATCGTCGGAGGTACATCCGGCATAGGCCGCGAACTGGCCGCGACTTATGCCCGGCAGGGCGCCTCCGTGATCATCGCCGGCCGCGACAGTATGCGCGCGGAGAAAGTGGCCGCGGAACTCAATACCGAGGTGGATTCCCATCATGTGCGGGGCATCGAGGCCGATCTCTCCAAACCCGAGTCCCTCAAGGAGGCGCTGAGCGGCATCGAGCACATCGACTCGATCGTTCTCGCCGGTATGCGGCGTGACAACAACACGATCGCCGACTACGACATCGCCGGGGCGACGGAGTTGGCGATCACCAAGATCGTCGGCTACACCACGGTCGTGCACGCACTGCGCTCGCGCATCTCCCCCACCGGTTCGGTGCTGCTGTTCGGCGGTCTGGCCAAGGACGCGCCCTACCCCGGTTCCACCACGGTCACCGCCGTGAACGCCGGTGTGACAGGCCTGGTGGCGACGCTGGCCAAGGAGCTGGCGCCGGTCCGCGTCAACGCCATCCATCCCGGCATGGTCGGGGACAGCCCGCATTGGGCCGGCAACGAGCGAGTCGTGGAGGCGGCACGCGCACGGATCCTGACCGGTGTCGTCCCCACGATGCGGGACATCGTCGAGGGCTCCGTCTTCCTGTTGGAGAACCCGGCCGCGAACGGCGTGAACCTCGACCTCAACGGCGGCCAGGCATGACCTATGCCCTGCCCACGCTGGCCGTGATCGGCATCGGCCGCATCAGCCGCCCCATGGTGGTGCGCCTGCGCAGGGCAGGGCACAGCGTGACCGTGACCAACCGGACCCGGGCGCGCGCCCTCGACGTCGCGGCGGATACGGGCGCCCGCGTGGCCGGCTCCCCGCGCGAGGCGGCCTCCTCCGCCGACATCGTCATCGTCTGCCTGACCGACGACACGGCGGTGGGCGAGGTCTACCACGGGCCCGACGGCATCCTCGCCGGGGTCCGCCCGGGAACGACCGTCCTGGAGACCAGCACCATCGCCCCGCAGACGGCAAGGGCCCTCGCGCCTCTGGTTCTCGAACGCGACGCCACTCTCCTCGACACCCCGGTGTCCGGTTCCGTCGAACTCGCCACACGCGGCGAACTCACCTTCCTGGTCGGCGGCTCCAAAGAAGCCCTCGACCGGGTGCGCCCCGTCATGGACGTCCTGGCCACCCGTGTCCTCCACTTCGGAGAATCGGGCAGCGGCAGCATCATGAAGCTCGCGATCAACTCACTTCTGCTGTCCATGGCAACAGCCTTGGCCGAAGGGCTGGTCCTCGCGGAACGCGCCGGCATCGACCGCGCCGCCGCCTACGACGCTTTCACCCAGAGCGCGGCCGCAGCGCCGTTCGTGCTCTACAACCGCGACAACTTCGTACGACCACACGAAGCGGCCATCCACATGACGCTGTCCCTGGTCGCCAAGGACCTGACGCTGATCGACGCCCTGGCATCATCCGTGGGAGCGCCCATGGCCCAGCTGGACGCGAACCGCAAGCTCATTGACCAGGCCATGGCCGCAGGACTGGAAGACCGCGACGGCGTCTCCGTGCTGGCCGAACTCCTGCGGCACAACGCCACGGCCCAGGAACGACAGCCGGGAGAGCCGCATCGCAGCCATTGACGAGCATGCGCCGAGGGCCAGGAAGGGCTTGCGCACCTGCCCTGTTCATGTGGCACGCTCACCGGCGACCGGCCGGTCGCCATGACTCCGGTCGCGTCACCAGGTTCGACCGTGGAAAGGCAGCGCTATGCGCATCGGACTGCTCGGCACCGGCCCTTGGGCACAGATGGCACACGCCCCCGCCCTCAGTGGGCACGACGCGTGGGACTTCGCGGGCGTGTGGGGCCGCCGACCCGACGCCGCCAAGGAGTTGGCCGACCAGTACGGCGTACCGGCCTACGACGATGTCGACGCCCTGCTCGCGGACGTGGACGCCGTCGCGGTGGCGCTGCCTCCGTCCGTGCAGGCCGAGTTGGCGGTGCGGGCCGCGCGGGCGGGGCGGCATCTGCTGCTGGACAAGCCCCTCGCCCCGACCGTGGAGCAGGGGCGGGCCGTGGTCGACGCGGTGCGGGAGGCCGGGGTCGCGTCGGTCGTGTTCTTCACCACCCGCTTCCAGCCGGAGACCGAGGCGTGGGTGACCGAACAGACCACCGCCGGGGGTTGGTTCACTGCTCGGGCCGAGTGGCTCGGCTCGGTGTTCACCAGTGACAGCCCGTTCGCGGCCTCGCCCTGGCGGCAGGAGAAGGGCGCGCTGTGGGACGTGGGCCCGCATGCCCTCTCCGTGTTGCTGCCGGTCCTCGGTGACGTCCGCCGGGTGGCCGCCGCCGTACGGGGTCCCGGTGACACGGTCCTGCTGGTCCTGGACCACGTCGGTGGTGCGACCAGCACGCTGACCTTGAGTCTCACCGCGCCGACCGCGGCGGCGGGAGCCACGGTCGAACTGCGCGGCGAGGCCGGGGTGACCAGCCTGCCGGACACCTCGGGCGATGCGGTGTCCGCCCTGGTGCGGGCCGCCGACGCGCTGAGCGAGGCCGTCCGCACGGGGCGGCCGCACCCCTGCGACGCCGTATTCGCGCAACGGGTCACCGAGATCCTGGCCCAGGCCGAAGCGATCGTGGACAGCGAGGCTGGCTGATCGGTCGCCCGACGGCTCACCTGATCACTCGTTGTCGGACTCCTCGTCCTCGTCGAACGGCTCGTCGCTCCACCGGAACCAGGCCCGCTCCCCCTCGATGTGCAGCAGGAACTCGGGGACGGGCCCGTCCGGCGAGGTCAGCGTCACTTGTCGGCTGATCTCGTCGTAGGCCTCCTCCCACCGTGCCCAGTGCCCGTCGTCGTCCGCCTTCGTCAGGGCCAGTTCGCGCGCGAAGAGCTCCTCCACGTCACCGAACGCCGGACCGGCGGTGAACTTGCCCGAAAGCCAGGGGAAATCGGCGTCGTCGATCAGGATCTCCCCGATCGGCTCCTCGCCCCTGCGCACCTGCCAGACCTCGCCGACGAATCCCATGCCCGCCTCCATCCCGCCGTAGATCGACCTGCCGCCAGCATGGCACCCGGCACTGACAGTCGCCCCGGACCGCATCGCGAGCGGTCCAAGGCGACTGTCCTGTCCGTCTACGTTCCGGCGCGCCTACTCGACGACATGGAAGTTGGCCCGCTCCCGGATGACCGGATAGCCGACTTTGGCGAAGTGCGCGGCCATCGGGAAGTTGCCCTGGTCCGTGGCGGCGGCGATGAACTCGGCGCCGCGTTCGACGAGGTAGTGGGTGCACTCTGCCAGCAGGTCGCGGGCGTAGCCGTGGCCGCGCTGTTCCGGTACGACTCCGATGAAGCCGATGCAGGGGCCCGACGGGTTGTGGGCCGGGATGTGGATGCCCGCGAGGTCTCCCTCGGGGGTGCGTGCGACCTGCCACCACTCGCGCGGGGACGGGCACCAGCGGAAGAAGTCGATCTCCTCCTGTGCGGCCTTCTCGACTCCCCCTTGTCGGATGGCCAGTTGGGCGTGGGCGTCGAGGGTGACGGAGTGGATACGGCGGATGGCGTCGAAGAAGACGGCGTCGTCGGGTTCGGGGGCGAAGACGAGGCGCCCGGGGCGTTCGGGCAGGCCGCACTCCGGGGTCCACCGGTAGATGAAGCGCTCGACCAGGAGGTCGTATCCGGCCGCGCGCAGGGCGGTGAAGCGGGTCTCGGCGGCGGCGCGGATCTCGGGGTTGTCGCGCCAGCCGGCGGGGAGGTTCAGTTCCGCGCCGACGCGCCAGGGTGCGGTACGCAGGAGTTCGGCCCCCGCCTCCGCCTCGCCCTCGATCACGTCGAAGCAGTTGATGGTGAAGGGTTCGGTGTCGTTCGGGCCGCCCCACCAGGCGCCGCGTGCGACGACCGTGCCGTCGCGCAGCGCCACCCGCTGCCAGTCGGGCCGCCAGGTCGTCAGCCGGTGCGCGGCTCGGGCGCCGAGGGTGTCGGGAAGGGCGTCGAAAAGATGGGCGTCGCTCTCGTCGAGCGCGCGGATGACCAGATCGGTCATGGGTTTCCTCCGGGAGGGGTACTGCGTGGAGCGCTCCCGGTCAGGTCAGGCGAGGCACGCCGGGTCAACGGGGAGGGAGCGCTGGGGTGTTGTGAACCTCATGGCACTCGCCTCCTTCCGCTGGTCTCAGGGCGTGCACGCACACGTTAGGCGGCGATCTCCCACCCGTCCAACGTATTTTCGGGCCGGCCCGGCGGAGTGGCACTCCACCGGGCCGGTACGCATCAGCTGGTGCGCATCACCCGATGCGCGTCACTTCGGCAGTTGTCCCGGGTCGGTCGCCCAACTCGTGTTCGGATCGGTGACGAGCCGGAAGTCCAGCCTGCCGCCCTTGAGCGTCAGGCCCGCACCGGTCCACGCGCGCGTGAGGTCACGGCCGTCGAGGCGTACGGCGTCCACGTACTGGTGGGTGTCGTCGGCCTCCGGGGCGGTGATGACGAGGTCTGTGCGGCCCGGCCGGTCCACGACCGCCTTCGGGAAGAGCGGTGCGCCGAGCAGCAGGTCGGCGCTGCCCGGAGTGCGCGGATAGATCCCGAGGGCGGAGAGGACGTACCAGGCGGACATGGTGCCGAGGTCGTCGTTGCCGGGCAGGCCCTTGGGGCCGGTGCCGTAGGCGGTGTCGAGGATCTGGCGGACGGTCGCCTGGGTCTTCCAGGGCTGGCCGAGGGAGTCGTAGAGCCAGGGGGCATGGATGTCGGGCTCGTTGGTCGGGTCGTAGCGCAGCGCGTCGCCGCCCCGGACCGACCATGCGCCGTCCGCGGTGTGGAAGAAGCCGTCGAGCCGGGTGGCGGCGCTGTCGCGGCCGCCCATCGCCTCGGCCAGCCCCTGTACGTCCTGCGGGACCATCCACACGTAGGCGGCGGCCGAGCCCTGTGCGAAGCCGAGGTCGCTCGCCGGGCTGAACGGCGTCACCCAGGAGCCGTCGAGCTTGCGGGCCTGGATGTAGCCGGTGGCGGGGTTGAAGACGTTGCGCCAGTAGGCGCCGCGCTCGGTGAAGGTCTTCGCCTCGGCGCTACGGCCCAGCAGTGTCGCCCACTGGGCGAGGGCGGAGTCGGCGACGGCGTCCTCCAGGGTCTCGGCGGCGCCGCCCCAGCAGTGGCACGCGTCCTGGGCGGCGTAGTGGGAAGTCAAGTACTGGGCGAGGTTGGGGCGTTGGCCCACGCACTGGCCGGGGCAGCCGGCGTCCGAGAGTTCGTCCGGGTTGGGGACGGTGGCCTGGTGGACGAGGGAGTCGAAGGCGCCCTCGTAGTCGAAGTTGCGGACGCCCATGGCGTAGAAGGTGGCCAGAGTCGCGGCGGACGGGTCGCCGGTCATGACGTGGGTGGCACCGCTGAGGTGCACCCAGCGGTCCCAGACTCCGCCGTTCTGTTTCGAGAAGTTGTAGAGCGATTGGGCGAAGTCGCCCGCGACGGTGGGCTTGAGGAGGGCGAGGAGCTGGATCTGGGCGCGGTACTGGTCCCAGCCGGAGAAGTTGCTGTACTGCGCCCGCTGCCCGCGCGCCAGCCGGTGCACGGCCTGGTCCATGCCCCAGTAGCGGCCGTCCTCGTCGCTGATCAGGTTGGGCTGCATGAGGGCGTGGTAGAGCGCCGTGTAGAAGGTCTGGCGGCGGGCGGGGGTGCCGCCGTCGACCCGTACGGTGCTCAGTTCGCGGTCCCAGGCGCGGGCACCGGCCTCGGCGACGTCGGCCACGCGCGCGTGCGGGGCGATCTCCTGCCGCAGGTTGGACTCGGCTCCCCCGAGGCTGACGTAGGAGATGCCGATCCGCATGCGGACATCGTTGTCAGAGGAGGTGTCGAAGCCGACCCAGCCGCCGGAACCGCGTCCCGCGCGGTCGGCGCCCGTGGCGTAACCCTCGCCTCCGGAGGCGGTCGTCGAGCCGGGTGACACGGTGCTGTCGTGCCAGGTGCCGACCGAGGAGAACGCGCGGTCGAAGGACGCGCTGAAGTAGAGCTTGTAGTAGCTCTTGCGGTTGTTGACGCCGCCGTTGGCGCGGCGCCCGCAGAAGGCGCCCGTGTACACCCAGCCGGTCACCTTCTGGTGGGCGTTGTCGATGTCGACGTGCGCGTCCTGGCTGCCGTTGAGGGAGTTGGAGACGCGGAAGAGCAGACTCGCCGGGCGGTCGGCGGGGAAGGTGAAGTCGGCGACTCCGGCGCGCTTGCTGACGGCGAGGTCCGCGCTGGCGCCGGAGGCGAGACCGAGGGTGTAGCGGCCGGGGGTGGCCTTCTCGTCGGCGTGCGAGAAGTTCGACGCGTACACGGCGTCCTTGGTGTCCGCCGAGGGTGACGAGGTGACGTCGCCGACGAACGGCATGATCGGTATGTCGCCCGCCGCGCCGGGGTTGCAGCCCGCGCCGTTGACGTGGGTGAGGCTCAGACCGCGGATGCGGGTGGCGCCGTACTCGTACCCGTTGGCGGCGCCCGTGCTGGTCTGGTCGCCGGTGGTGCTGGTCGGGGACCAGGCGATCATGCCGTACGGGAGGGTGGCGCCGGGGTAGGTGTTGCCGCCGTTGCTGGAACCGATCAGCGGGTCCACGAGCGAGGACGGCCGGACGGACGGAACGGTCGCCGCTACGGCGGGGAGCGGCGCGGACGCGGCGAGCGCGGAGGTGACCGCCACGGCCGCGACTCTGACGCCGAACCGTCTTGTCGTGCCGAGGAGTTGGTGACGCATGCGTCAAGTCGCCTTTCGAGGAAGGGACATGGAGACGGAAAAAGACAGGGGTCGTCGCGAGGCTAGGAGGCCGCGCGATGAGAGGGAAGAGGCGCCCGAGTACGGGTGATGAAGTACGGGTGAACGCTTCGCCGGGCGCTTAAGTGGCCCTTAAGAGGGGGTTAAGCCACCCATCTCACCACGTCTGCGCAGGTCAGCGCGGTGATGGCTTCGTGCAGAACCGTTGGCTCAGCCCGTGGTCGTGCGTAACATCGGGCCCCGGCGGCGGTGCCGACACACGCTGTGAGAGCGCTCTCAAAGTGTCGGCACCGTTCGCTTCGAACAGCCCGACTCGTCCGGAGGCCCCCCACATGACTCCCCCGACTGCCCGCCATCAGCGCACACTCGGCCGCCGCAAGCTGCTCTTCGCCCTCGGTGGCGCTGCGGTCGCGGCCCCCGCGCTCGCGGCACTCGCACCGCACGCCCTCGCGGACACAAAGTCCATGGAGACCAGCGCACTTGAGGCCGGTGCGCTTCCGCTGACGCTGGTCAACAACAGCGGTTCGTTCGACAACGCCAACGTGCACGTCTACATCGTCGGAAACGTGGACGGCAAGCAGGTGCGGGTCACTCCCGACGGGACGATCGCGCCGATCGCGCTCTCGGACAACGGCGCCGACGGTTTCACCGACTACGCGATCAGCCTCAACTCCGGGGCGGAGACCACGATTTCGCTCCCGTACCTGTCGGGCCGCATCTACGTCTCGCTCGGCGCGAAGCTCAAGTTCAAGGCCGTGGCGGACGGCAACGGCAACCCGGCGTTGCAGTACCCGGCCGGCTGGGTGACCTCCGACCCCAACTACGAAGTCCTGCACGACTGCGCCGAGTTCACGCACAACGCGTCCGGCATGTTCTGCAACACGACGATGGTCGACATGTTCAGCGTGCCGCTGAGCATCCGGCTGACCGGCGCGCAGGACCAGACGACGGGCACCCTGCGCGACGGCGGGCGAGCGTCGGTGTTCGACGCGGTACGGAAGGTCGAGGCCTTCGCCCCGCTGATCGTGGGCGACACGCGGGTCATCGCGCCGGGGCACGGGCTGGACGCGGGCCTGTTCGCGGCGGACTACTTCGCGCCGTACATCGACGAGGTGTGGAGCACGTACACCGGCAAGGACCTCACGGTCACCACGAACGCAGGCGCCTTCACCGGGCGGGTGCGCGCCGACCGGTTCACCTTCACCGGACCGGCCTCGGTCTCGTTCGCCAAGCCGTCGACCCGGGACGTGCTGTTCTGCGACGGCAACCTGGCCGCCCCGAACGACGGCACCACGGGCCCGGTCGCGGCCGTCCTCGGCGCCGGTTTCAACCGGTCGACGCTCCTGTCGAACCCCGCCCAGCCGACCACCGACGCGTCGACTTTCTACGCCACCGACCTCACGAACCACTACGCGAGGGCGGTCCACGCCGCCACCGCCGACGGCAGGGCGTACGGCTTCGCCTTCGACGACGTGGCGGACTTCGCGTCGTACGTCCAGGACACGGCGCCCACGGGGATACGGCTGACGCTCACGCCGTTCTAGTGCCGCGTCGGGCGGCCGGGCGCCGACCAGGAGCAGATGCCGGCGGGAGAGGACGGGAGCGCCGCCCCCGCCCTCTCCCGTTCCGTACCGCTCAGTTCAGCCGCTGCGTGCGCCGACGCCACCACAACAGACCCGCACCGATCAGCAGGATCCCCGCCGCGCCCGAGGCCGCCGACGCGGCGATCAGGCCGGTGTCGGGCGTGCCGCCGGCGGAGTCGGCCGGCCGCAGGGCGTTGCCGACCTGGTCGCGGACGCTGTTGCCACCGGTCGTGCCCTTCGCGAGCGGGCCGCGTGAACCCGCGACGGGCTCGGCCAGGTAGGGGAAGGAGTCGCCGAACTTCTGATCGTTGACGTCGACCGCGTCGCCCAAGTCGTTCTTGGAACCGACCAGTTCGCCCTCGACCACCTGAAGCGAGATGTCCACGACGTCATCGGTGAGCCGGCGCCCGTTGGGGAAGCCCGCGTTGTCACCGTCGAGCACACCGAGCCGTTTCGGGTCCGCGGCCGGCTTGATCGAGGTGTTCAGGCGCAGCATCTCCGCCGGTCGCACGTTCGGCGGCTGGTTGAGGCCCTTGACGCCCTTGAGGAAGACGTCGACGAGATCGTTGCGCGGTTTTGCGGGCGCCTTGATCTTGTAGATGGCCTCCATGAGCTTCGGCAGCTCCGGATCGGTCACGTTCTTCAGGAACTGGCCGTCGTTCCACGGCGAGTCCGCGTTGAACCTGTCCTTGTCCTTCAGTGGGTTGACGACCTCGTTGACCAGCGGGTTGCCCAGCCGCGAGACCTGCTCGTAGGAGCCCTGGGCGTTCTTTCGCTGGGTGGTCGACCAGATACCGACGACCGGCTGGTCCTTCGACGCGGTGATCATGTCGGTGGGCAGTTGCAGGGCGACCGAGTTGACGTTGTAGCCCTTGAGGGTGTCGTTGCCGACCTCGGAGAGGTTCCCGCCGTACAGCAGGTCGAACACGCGGAGGTCCAGGAAGAACGGGTCGTCCGCCTGGCCGGCGAATGTCCGGGCGCCGTCGGCGAGCTCGCGGACGGCCTGCCCGCGCAGCGTGTCGTAGTCCGGCATCGACGCCTTGCCGACGTTCGACGGAGCCACCGGTACGTCGGCGGCGAGCTTCCTCTTCGACACCACGTTCTGGTTGTGCAGCTTGAACAGCTCGATGTCGTAGGTCTGCGTGACGTTCAGGTCCGGGTCGTCCAGGCTGGTGACCGGGCCCGTGTTGTACAGGAACGTCTTCTTGTTCTTCGTGTGCGTCCTGAAGGTGTAGCGCAGCAGCAGTTCGCCCTGCGCGTCACCGTTGTTGTCGATGTGGATGTCGTACTGGGCGTCGTCCGCGAACGTGTAGAAGTTCGGGCCGCCCGCCGGGTCCTCGAACGGGATCCAGTCCGCGATGATCGTCGTCGTCTCCGGACTGTCCGGACTTACGAAGGCGTACACGTCCGTGTTGTCGTACCGGGGGTGTCCCGAGATCAGCGGGGCCTCCCGGTGACTGGAGGCGGAAGCCGCCCCCGGTTCCAGCGTGGCCACACCGGCGGCTGCGAGTCCCCCGGCGGCCAGTGCACCTGCTATGAGGGTCGCGAGGCTCCTGCGCCCCGTACCGCTCCTGAAGTTAGGTGTCATACCGTCCGTCCTCCATGCCAACTTCCCTGACGCTCGGGGATTCGGAGCGGCCACCCTTGCGGATTGGTGAATATTGACTGATCTGACCGATGTTTCGGTTGATCTGTTGATTGATCTCTGCTTGATACGGCACCAGGCGCTCGGCGTGCGGGACCGGTCCCGCCGTAGGAGCGTGGTGGTGTGGCAAGGGTGCGTGTGCGGGTGTCGCGCCGGAACCGGGAGCCGGCCCGGCGGGGCTGGCTGCGGGGCGCGCCGGCCCCGCTGTGGGTGCGGATGCTGCCGGGCGTGCTGGTGGCCTGTGTGGGCGTCGCGACGCTGGTGAGCCCCCACTCCCTCGACATCGGGTTCGTGCTGGGCGCCATCCCGCCACTTGCCGGACTGTCGTACGGTCCGCTCGCGACCGCGCTGCTGGGCGGCGCCACGGTCGGACTGCTGACCGTCCCGGCGTTCCATCTCAACGATCCCGGTGAGACCGATCTGCTGACGATCCTGTTCGTCGCGGTGCTGAGCGTGTTCGTGTCCTTCGTCCGCAGTCGCCGTGATGCCCAGCTGGACCTGGAGCGCACGGTCGCCGAGGCGGCGCAGCGGGCCGTCGTGCCGCCGCTGCCGGAGCGGGTGGGGCCGGTGGGGTGCGTGGGGCTGTACCGGGCGGCACAGCGCGGGACGCTGGTCGGCGGGGACTTCTTCGACGTGCGGGACGGGCCGTACGGCGTGCGGGCGGTCATGGGCGATGTCCAGGGGCACGGGCTGTCGGCCGTCGCGACGGTGGCGTCGCTGCTCGGCGCGTTCCGGGAGGCGGTCCTCGACCGGCCGGACCTGGAGGCGGTCGCGGCGCGGCTGGACCGGCGGCTGGTGGTGGACTCGGCGCGGTCGGCGCACGCGGAGCTGTTCGCCACGGCGGTGCTGCTGGAGTTCACGGCCGACGCGGACGCGGTGCGGATCGTGGCGTGCGGGCATCCTGCGCCCGTGCTGCTGCGCGACGGCCGGGTCACGGAGACCGCCGTCGAGGCGTGGACGCCGCTCGGTCTCGGGCTGTCCGACGCCGGTCCACTGAGCGGGGTGAGCGTCCAACTGCGGCCCGGGGACCGGCTGTTCCTCGCCTCCGACGGGGTGTGGGAGGCGCGGGACGCGGACGGAGCCTTCTATCCCTTCGTCGAGCGGCTGACCCAACTCGCCGACGCCGAGGCGACCTTGTTGACGGAGCGGGTGTGGGCCGACCTGCTGCGGCACTCCCCGGAGATCCGGGACGATGTGACCATGCTCGTACTCACGCCGGGAACACCACCGTCGAGTGGTTGAGAGGCAGGGGGTGAGAGGCACGCCCTCAAGCGCCGGACATCTCACGGCAGTTGACGCTCACGCCTGCTCGCGGTCTCCCTCGGCGTCGATGTGCGGCAGGATCCGGTCCAGGAAACGAGGTGTCCACCAGGCGTGCCGGCCCAGCAGGGTCATCACCGCCGGGACCATGAGCAGCCGAACGACGGTCGCGTCGATCAGCACGCTGACGGCCAGGCCGAGGCCGAGCATCTTGACCACGATGTTGTCGCTGACGACGAAGGCCGCGAAGACGCTGACCATGATCAGCGCGGCGCAGGTGATGACGCGCGCGGTGATCTCCAGGGCGTGGGCAACCGACGCCTCGGCGTCGCCGGTGCGGAGCCAGGCCTCGTGGACGCGGGAGAGCAGGAAGATCTCGTAGTCCATGCTCAGGCCGAAGATGATCGCGAACATCATCATCGGGACGTAGCTCTCGATGGGGACCTTGCCGGAGACGCCCAGCGCGGGGCCGCCCCAGCCCCACTGGAAGACGGCGACGACGACACCGTAGGAGGCGGCGATGGAGAGCACGTTGAGGACGGCGGCCTTGAGGGCGACGAGGAGGCCGCGGAACACGGCGAGGATGATCAGGAAGGCCAGGGCGACCACGACGCCGATGATCAGGGGCAGCCTGCTCGACACGATGTCGCGGAAGTCGACCTGGGCGGCCGTCGTGCCGGTGACGTAGCCCTTGGCGGAGGTGCCGGAGACCGCGTCGGGCAGGGTGTCGTGGACGAGGCGGTTGGTGAGGTCGGTGGTGTCGGCGCTCTGCGGGGACTGCCGGGAGTAGACGGTGCCGACGAGGACGTCGCCGTCCTTGGTGGTCGTCAGCGGGGTGACCTTGGCGGCGCCCTGCACCCCGTCGAGGGTCTTCTGGGCCTGGCTGGAGAGGGTCGAGCGCTGGGAGGACGGGACGCCCGTCTGGTCGATGACGATGGTGAGCGGGCCGTTGGAGCCGGGGCCGAAGGCGTCGGTCATCAGGTCGAAGGCGCGGCGGTCCGTGAACGAGGTGGGGTCGGCGCCGTCGCCGATGTGGCCGAGCTGGAGGGAGAACACCGGGATCGCGAGGACGACGACGGCCGCGACACCCGCCGCGAGGAACGTCCACGGCCGGTGTTCCACGCGCTGTGCGTAACGGTGCCAGGTGCCCGTGGGTTCGGCGCCCGGCTCGGCGTCGGTCTCGGCGACCGGGCGGCGCACCCGGTACCGGTCGATCCGCTTGCCGAGGAGCCCGAGCAGGGCGGGCACGAGGGTGAGCGCGCCGATGACCGCCGACACGACCGTCACGGCGGCGGCGAGCCCGAGTTTGCCGATGAAGGGCACGCCGGACACGAACAGTCCGGCGAGCGCGATGATCACGGTGCAGCCGGAGACGAGCACGGCCCGGCCGCTGGTCGCCGTGGCCTGTCCGGCGGCGCGCACGGGATCGGAGCCGTTCATGAGGTTCTGCCGGTGACGGGTGATCAGGAACAGGGCGTAGTCGATGCCGACGCCGATGCCGATCATCGTCGCGAGGGTCGGTGACACCGTCGCGAAGGTGAACGCCGCCGCCAGCAGTCCCAGGCACGCGAGTCCGCCGATCACACTGATCAGCGCGGTCACCAGGGGCATCGCGGCGGCGATCACGCTGCCGAAGCCGATCAGCAGGACGACGATCGCCACGGCGAACCCGATGAGTTCGCTGATCCGGTCGTCGGCGGCGGGCCGGGCGAGTTCGCCGAGCGGTCCGCCGTACTCGACCTGGGCGCCGGCGGCGCGGAGCGGCTTCACGGAGGAGTCGACGCCGTGGAGGTAGCCGTCGCCGAGGGTGGAGGGCTGCACGTCGAAGCGGATGGTGATGTACGCGGTCTTCGCGTCGGAGGAAAGGGGGCCGACGTTCGGGCCGGAGGACGTCGACGTCTGCGTTCCGGACTGTGGCAGCGGGTTCTGCACCGACAGGACGTGCGGGAGCTTCTGCAGGTCGCCTACCGTCTCGGACATCTGCGAGTCCAGTGAGGTGAGCTGCTTGTCCTTGTCGTGCAGGACGATCTGGCTGCTGTAGCCCCCGGCCGCCGGATCGTGCTCCTTGAGAACCTGAAGACCGTGCTGGGACTGGACGCCGGACAGCGAGAAGTCGTCCGAATAGTCGCCCCCGAAGGACCTGTTGAGGACCTGGAGCGCGGCCAGCGCGACGAGCCAGGCGACGATGACGATCACGAAGTGCCGGGCGCACCACTCCCCCAGCCGCCGCAGCACCCCCTTGGCAGCCGTCCGGCCGTCCCCTGCGCTGGATTCCGTGGGCGCCATGGCCTCGGCCTCTTCCGCCGGGTGACACTTCCGACATCCCCATTAGACGCCTACTGGATCACTCCGGCATCTCGGGCATATCGGCGTCCTGGGCGTATCCATGTCTCGGGCGGGGTCAGCCCACGTCCCACAGGAACCGGTGCGTGTGGATGCCGAAGTACGGGAACGGCTGGACCTTGCGCACCCCTTCGATCGGCCGCACGACGTCGTTGACGAAGTCGAGCAGATCCCGTGGCCCCGGGGTGACCACCTCGGCGAACAGGTCGAAGCCGCCGGAGGTGAGCACGGAGTACACCACCTCGTCGCGCAGGGCGAGTTCGTCCGCGACCGCGCGCGGGTCGCCGTCCACCTCGATGCCGAGCATCGCCATGGCCTGCCCGCCCATGGCCATCGGGTCGGTCACCCCGACGACCTGAACCGCCTTGGTGTCCAAGAGGCGTTGGAGCCGCTGGCGAGCGGCCGAGGCGGACAGTCCGACCTTCGGTCCGAGGTCGGCGTACGCGACACGTCCGTCGGTCTGTAGCTCGCGCAGGATGGCGCGGTCGATGTCGTCCACGTGCTTGCCTCCAACTCCCTGTGTCAGTGCGCCAGTTCGGCGAGCGCGTCGGCGAAGACCCGGGTGTGGGTGTCCACGTCCCGCTCGGTGGTGTCGGGGCACATCAGCGCCATGCTGTGGAACGGGGTGAGCAGGATGCCCCGGTTGGCGAGGTAGAGGTGGAGGAAGTCCTCCAACTCCGGGTCCCCGGCGGCCTCTGACTCGGTGCCGGTGCGCGGTGCCGGGGACGCGAAGCGGTACTCGCTGCGGGCGCCGAGGCGGCTCACCGTCCAGGGCAGCGCGTGGGCGTCGATGGCCTGCTGAACACCGGCCGCGAAGCGTTCGGACAGCTTGGCCATGTGGGCGAACGCCTCGTCGGTCAGGACGTGTTCGAGCGTGGCGCGCGTCGCGGCGACGGACAGCGCGTTGCCCGCGAGGGTGCCGCCGACGCCGCCCATGTCGACCAGGTCCAGGTCGGCGCGGCCGAGCAACCGGTCGGCGAGCTCGGCGGAGAGGCCGTAGGCAGCAGCCGGGATGCCGCCGCCGATCGCCTTGCCGATGGTGAGCAGGTCGGGTTCGAGGTCCCAGGCGGCGGTGCAGCCGCCCGGTCCCGCGGAGAACGTGTGGGTCTCGTCGTTGATGAGCAACGTCCCGTGTTTCCTGGTCAGTTCGCGTACAGCGGCCAGGTAGCCGGGCTCGGGAAGCACGATGCCGATGTTGGTGAGCGCGGGTTCCATGAGGACGGCGGCAACGTCGCCGTGCGCCAACTCCCGTTCCAGCTGGGCCGGATCGTTGAACTCGGCGACGCGGCTGGTGAGCGTGACGTCGCAGGGGGCGCCGACGTTGCCGGGGCGGGCGGTGCCGCGGCCGTCCGGTCCGACGACGATGAGCGACTCGTCGACGCTGCCGTGGTAGCTGTAGCTGTTCACCAGGATCTTGGGCCGGTCGGTGACGGCACGGGCGAGCCGGATCGCCCAGCGGTTGGCGTCGGTCGCGGTCAGCGCGAAGCTCCAGCGGGCGAGCCCGAAGCGGCGGGTGAGTTCCGCGCCGACCCACTCGGCGTCCTCCGTGGGCAGCATCGCCGTAGCACCGCCCTGTTCGGCGAACCGCCGTTGCACGGCCTCCGCGACGACGGCGGGCGAGTGGCCGGCCATCGCTCCGGTGTCGCCGAGGCTGAAGTCGATGTACTCGTGACCGTCGATGTCGGTGACGCGGGCGCCCCGGGCGGTGTCGAGGTAGCGGGGGAAGGCTCCGGCGGTCTTGTTCATCCAGGTCATCGGCACCCGCCCGAAGAGATGCTCGGCGCGCGCGTAGGCGGCCTTCGAGCGCGGGTTGAGCCGCTCGGCCTCGGCGCTCTCCCGGGCGAGCAGGTCCTTCAGGCGAGTGCGGTCCATGGGGTACCTCGGTGGCATCGGCGACGGAATGCCCGAACAGTACGAGTGAAAGAGGTGCAGTTGCAAGATATGGCCGCTGAATCAGTTGCAACGACGATTGATTCGTGCGGCGGTACTCTGCCCATGAACTTCACCCGCCCCCTTTCGATGGAACGGTCCACACGGAGACATGCACGCCGAACGAGGCTCCGCCCACGCACAAGGGGGGTGCGCGCCGGGAAGATCAACGGGCGCGCGGTGATCCAACCGAACGGCCGACTCCCACCGGCAGGTGCAGCAAGTCCCGCCCGATCGCCGGGAGTTCGGGCACGCCCGTCAGACGCATCGTCTCGACGAGTTCCGCTGTCAGCTCCCCGATCAGACGGGTCACGCCCGCCGCGCCGGCCAGGGACAGGGCCCACAGGGCAGGGCGGCCGACGAACACCGCCCGGGCTCCGAGGGCGAGCGCGGCGAAGATGTGGGTGCCGCGGCGCAGTCCGCCGTCCACGTACACCTCGGCGCCCGTCCCGGCGACCGCGTCGACCACCTCCGGCAATGCCCAGGCGGTCGGGACCAGGCCGTCGAGCTGGCGGCCGCCGTGGTTGGAGACGATCAGTCCGGCGGCGCCCGCGTCCACGAAGGCGCGGGCGTCGTCACCACGCAGGACGCCCTTGACGACGACCGGCAGCCCGGTCAGGTCGCGCAGCCAGGCGATGACGTCCGGGGTGAGGTCCGGCGCGTGCTCGGCGGCCTCCCGGTCGGGGGTACCGGTGACGTTGCCGTAGAGGTCCTCCGGACCCACGAAGTCGGCGACGTGCGCGCCGGGTTGGCCGTGGGAGCCGATGACGGGTGTGTCGGCGGTCAGTACGACCGCCCGGGCACCGGCCGCGACGGCTCGCTGGAGCGTCTCCTCGGTCAGGGACCGGTCGCGGGCCACGTACACCTGCGCCCACCACGGCGCACCCGAGGGCTCCAGGGCGGAGAACGGGACCGCTGTGTTCGAGGTCACCGCGAGCAGCGAGCCCGCACCGGCCGCGCCCAGCGCTGTGGCCGCCTCGCCGTCGGGATGGGCACGGCGTTGCAGGGTGCTCGGGGCGATGAGGGCAGGGGTGCCGACTGCCGTGCCCAGTACGGTCGTCGAGGTGTCGCACCGGGACACGTCCCGCAGGATGTGCGGTCGCAGGCGGAAGCTGTCCCAGGCCGGGGCCGCTTCGGCCGCACTGAGGCCCTGGCCTGCGCCTCTGCGGAAGTAGGCGTGGATCTCCGGCGGAAGGAGACCGGCCGCCCGCTCCTCGATGCCGTCCAGCCAGCGCGCCACCCCCGTCACACCACTCCCCCTTCGTGCGTGATGCATCGACCTTAACGGCTCAACTCTCTTTCCCCACACGCCATTTCAGACACTTGACCCAGAAGTGAACAGAGGCCGGTCAGTTTCGAAGGGAAGTCCTGTTACACCGTGCGAGAGCGGTCGATGACGGTGTGTACTGTGCTCCGGGCGCCCCGCCTGAGGGGACCGGACTAAGCCTCAAGGGCCCCGACCCAGCCCTGCCCGACTTCGCTTGGACTCGATTCGATGACCGAATTACCGGACCTGGTGGCCGGTGCTCTCGCCGCCGGCACGCTGTCCGCGCTGGTGCTCGGTGCCGGGCTGTTGCGGTCGCGGCGTCAACGCGCCTTGCAGCATGAGGAGATCGCCCTGCTACGGGCCCGACTGGACGGTGTCCAGGCGGCGTTGGCGGCCGAGGTCGAGCATCTGGCCTCGCAGCGGATTCCCGCCGCCGCCCGGCACCTCACGCATCCCCGGGTCGCCGTACCGGGGCCCGCGCAGCCGCAGTTCATCGGCTCGCCCCTCGGGATCGCCCTCGAGAGCGTGCTCAAGGCGGTGCGTTCGGAGCTCGCCGCGCAGCGCACCCGCGTCGACGCCGCCGCGCAGGCCGGGATGCGCGGGGCCACCCGGGAGATCCAGGCCGCGCTGTACCGCTTGCAGGACGCCCTGCGCTCGCTCCAACAGCGGTACGACGACCCCGAGTTGGCGCAGACCCTGTTCATGCTGGACCACGAGAACGAGCAGTCGCTGCGCCGTGCGCAGGTCGCGGCCGTCGTGTGCGGGGCATGGGTCGGGCTCGCGCGCGAGGAGTCGCACCTCGTCGAGGCGGTGACCGGCGGGCAGGCCCGGCTCGCCGGGTACCACCGCGTGCGGGTGCACAACCACCTCGAAGCCGGCACCGCGCTCGTCTCGCACGCCGTCGAACCGGTCGCGATCATCGTCGCCGAACTCCTCGACAACGCGCTGCGGCACTCCGCGCCGGACACCGAGGTCGTGGTCAACCTGGAGCACGTCCATCACGGCGCCTGCGTCACCGTCGACGACGCGGGGCTCGGCATGACCCAGGACGAACGCGACCACGCCCGGCGGATGGTGGCCGGTTCCGACCCGATCCTGCTCACCGACCTGGGTGATCCGCCGCGTATGGGGTTCGCCGCGATCGGCCGCCTGACCCGGCAGTTCGACCTGAGCGTCGACGTGTCCTCGCCCTCGCCGTACGGCGGTGTCCGCGCGGTCCTGCGGATCGACAGCCATCTCCTCAGCCGTATCGACCCCGAGCGGCAGCCGCCCGCGGCCGGCGCCCCGCGCTCGACCCGCCGGGCCCCCGCGCCCACCCGCGCGCACGCCGCCGCACCGGCCCACTCCTACGGCTCCGAGCGCGATGAGCGGACCGAACGGGCCGAGCGAGCCGCGCGGGGTGTCGCCGACGCGTCCGGGCATCAGGCCGTTCCCGACGCCGGCGGCCTGCCGCGCCGCCGTCGCCGCACCCCGGCCGACGCCGCACCGGTCGCACCGGCCGTGCCGGAAGCACACCGGCCGGAGACACATCAGCCCGAGCGCCGCCCGGAGCAGGCCGCCGCCGCACTCGGCGCCCTCCAGTCCGGCACCGCCGCCGCGCGCGCCGCGCTCGACGACGCCGAGAGCGCCGTAGGAGAGCGGGCCGGGGCAGGCGAGACAGTGACAGCGCACGACACACATCCGAACAACTACGAAGGGGGAGCGGCTAGATGATCAGCCGCGATGGGGGCGACACGGCATGGGCCCTCGATCCGATCCTGGAGGTGCCGCATGTGGTGGCGGCGGTGCTGCTGACCCGGGACGGGCTGGTGCGGGGGTACACCGACGCGCTGTCCCGGGCCTCGGGCGAGCGGGTGGCCGCGATCACCAGCACGGTGCAGGGGGCGTGCCGTACCGCCGCGGCGGCGTTCGCCGACCGGGACCGGGCCGAGATACGGCAGGTCGTCATCGAGTCGGACCACGGGTACGTCCTCATCGTCCCCACGGATCACGGGACTTGTGTGGCGGCCTACGGCGACACCGAGGTGCGGCTGGACCTGCTGGCGCACCGGGTGCACTCGCAGGTGGCGCGGCTGGGCGAGAAGGCGATGGCCGCCGCTCCGCGGGGAGTTGACGGCGGCGCGCCGGCATGACGGGCCGCCGCGGCGGCCGTCCTCTCGTTCCCGCGTATCTGTCGACCGGCGGGGTGGCCCGGCCCACCCGCCGGTCGACAGATACGC
>NZ_JBLTJC010000045.1:0-42660 GCF_048158785.1 Streptomyces colwelliae
CCTCACCCCCTCACCTCACCGCCCCAGCCCCCAGGAGAGCGCACATGATCACCTACGACCGACTCTTCATCGCGGGTTCGTGGACCGTTCCAAGCAGCCCCGAGCTGCTCGACATCCGTTCGCCGCACGACCGCACGGTGATCGGCCGGGCCGCGCAGGCCCGCCCCGCCGACGTGGACCGGGCCGTGGCCGCCGCCCGCGCCGCCTTCGACGAGGGCCCCTGGCCGCACACCGCACCTGCGGAACGCATCGCCGCCATCCGCCAGCTCAACGCCCTGCGCGAGGCCGACGCCGAGAAGATCGCGACGCTGATCTCGGCGGAGAACGGTTCGGCCGGCTGGTTCACGCTGGCCGGGCAACCGGGACTCGGCCGGCAGGCGGGCGCCTACCTCAAGGCGGCCGAGGAACTCGGCTGGGAGGAGACCCTGACGCCGTCCGACCCCGGCTCCCCCACCCGGAGCGTGCTGCGCCGCGAGCCCATCGGTGTCGTGGCCGCCGTCATCCCGTGGAACTCCCCGTTCTCCGCGGCCCTGGCCAAGGTCATCCCAGCGTTGCTGGCCGGGAACACGGTCGTCCTCAAGGTGTCCCCCGAGAACTCGCTCAGCATGGGCTTCCTCGCCGAACTCCTGGAACGGTCCAACCTGCCGGAGGGCGTGATCAGCGTCCTTCCCGCCGACCGCGAGACCAGTGAGTACCTGGTGTCGCACCCCGACGTGGACAAGATCGCGTTCACCGGCTCGACCGGGGCCGGCCGCCGGATCGCGTCCATCGCGGGCGAGCAGCTGAAGCGGGTCAGCCTGGAGCTCGGCGGCAAGTCGGCGGCCGTCATCCTGGACGACGCCGATGTCCAACAGGCCGTACAGGGACTGAAATTCGCGTCCCTGCTGAACAACGGCGAGGCCTGCATCGCACAGACCCGGGTCCTCGCGCCACGCGGTCGCTACGAGGAAGTCGTCACCGCCCTGAAGAACCTCGTCGAGTCGCTCAAGGTGGGCGACCCGAACGACCCCGACACGTTCATCGGCCCGATGGTCCGCCCCGACCAGCAGCAGCGCGTACGCGACTACATCGAACTCGGCATCAAGGAAGGCGCCCGCCTCGTCACCGGCGGCCCCCAGATCCCGCCCGGCCTCGAAGGCGGCAACTACGTCACCCCGACCGTCTTCGCCGACGTGGACAACTCCATGCGGATCGCGCAGGAGGAGATCTTTGGACCGGTCCTCGTCGTCATTCCCTACGACGACGAGGACGACGCCGTACGGATCGCCAACGACTCGGAGTACGGCCTCTCCGGCGGGGTGTGGTCCGCCGACCAGGCCCGCGCACTCACCGTCGCCCGCCGCCTGCGCACCGGCACGGTCACCGTGAACGGTGCGCCCATCGCCTTCGACGGCCCCTTCGGCGGCTACAAGGCCAGCGGAATCGGCCGCGAGTACGGGGCAGTTGGGCTCGCGCAGTATGTGGAGTACAAGACCGTCACGCTGTGACCAGGCGTCGGACTTGGCAGCGTTGTCGCCATTTCAGCCGCTGCTACGAGAGCGGGACGTCCGCCGCCCGCGCGGCTGCCGTGTCGAGGTCCAGCCACGCCTCCTCGGTCAGATCGGTCACGGTCCAGCGGGCGGCGGACATGGCCTCCTCAGGGGTACGGAAGCCCGCGACCACACAGGCCACGCCAGGGTCGCGCAGCGGGAACCGCAGGGCGGCGTGCGGGAGTTCGGTGCCGTGTCGGGCGGACACCTCGCCAAGAAGCCGAGCACGGCGCAGTGCCGATTCCGGGGCGGGGCCGTAGTCGAAGGTAGCGTCACTCGCGGGGTAAGGACGGCTGAGCAGACCGGAGTTGAACGGAGCGGCGGCCACCACCGCGACCCCGCGTTCGGCACACGCGTCCAGCAACGGGCGGGCGGTGCGGTCGAGAAGGGTCCACCGCCCGGCCACCATGACGGCGTCGACCTCCGCCTCCGCGACGACGCGCAGCAGCGGGGCGACCGTGTTCGTGCCGACACCGACGGCGCCGATGACGCCCTGGTCGCGCAGAGCGATCAACGCGGGCAGGGCATGACCGAGGGCGACGTCCAGGTGATCGTCGGGGTCATGGACGTAGACGATGTCCACGTGGTCCAGTCGCAGGCGTTCCAGGCTGCCTTCCAGGCTTCGCAGTACACCGTCCCGTGAGTAGTCCGGGCGGCGGACCAGCGTGTCGGGTACGGCGAAGCCGCCTGCCGTCAGGTCGGATCCGGTGGGTGCCGGGTGGGGTTCCAGCAGTCGGCCGACCTTGGTGGAGATGGTGAACTCCGTCCGTGGACGGTGGGCGAGGGCATCGCCGAGCCTCCGTTCGGACAGTCCGAGGCCGTAGTGCGGGGCGGTGTCGTAGTAGCGCACCCCCGCGTCCCAGGCGGCATCGAGGGTGGCCTGTGCCTGGAGTTCGCCGATCGGGCTGTGGAGATTGCCGACGGGGGCGGCGCCGAATCCCAGCGCGCTGACCTGGACGCTCGTACGGCCGAGTGGGCGTGCCCTCACGGGATTCCCGCTTCCACGGCTCTCGCCGCATAGAGAAGGATCTGCTTCATCTGGCAGGCAGGACCCTAAGGATGGGATCCATTTCGCGCAACACCTCGGCAGGAGTGCCCAGTTCATCGCGCTTTGTCGGTGTATTCGCTGGCCTTCAGCCCGAGATCTGTCCGACCTCTTCCCAACTCACAACGGCAGTGCCATATTGGCCACCGAAAATGAATCTGATTAATCCGTGACGCAAGAGGGGGTTCGCCTTGGGCGACTCAACACCGGCCTACCGTCCGGGGTACGAACTGGTCGCGGAACAGCTGCTGGAGTACATCGCCCAGCAGAACCTGCGGCCCGGCGACCGACTCCCCACCGAACAGGGTCTGGCCGAGATCCTGGGAGCGTCCCGCAACGTCACCCGGGAGGCCGTGAAGGTCCTGGCCGCCATCGGCCGGCTCCAAGTGCGGCGCGGCGCCGGGATTTTCGTCGCCGCCTCGGTCGGCGGACTGCTGGACGACGAGCTCTCGCACTTCCGGCCGACCAGCATGGAAGACGTCCGGATGCTCCTGGACTACCGCAAGGTGATCGAGTCGGAGACAGCTCGCCGTGCCGCCTCCCACGCCACCCCGATCGAGGTCAGGGCCATCCGGGAGAGCGCGGAGAGTTCCCTGACGGCGGCCACGATGGACGACGTGGACACCTTCGCCAAGGCGGACGCGGCCTTCCACGACTCGGTGGGCGCCGCCTCGCACAACGTGTTCCTCAGGGCGAGCGTCGCCGGCGTGCGGCGCCTGGCGGCCCAGTCCGACGTGCTGCTCTTCCACGGTGACGTGCCCGGATCGCTGGAAGTCGCCGCACACCAGCATGTGGCCATAGCGGAGGCGGTCGCCGCGGGGGCGGCCGATCTCGCCGAGCGGCTGATGGTGGAACACATCGGCACCACGCAGAGCCAGTTCGAGCGGAAGATCCGCGACCGGCTGTTCAGTACCGACGCTCACGCGACCCCCGAGGAACCTCCGGGGCGCTCTCAATAAGTGGCAGTACCGGGGCTCCACCGCCGTCCGCGGCGGTGGCCCCGTGAAACCGGCCGACCCCGCAGGTGCCGCGGCACAGCGATCGGGCCGCCCGACGCCCTGAAGTCCCGGTGGACGACCGGGACTTGCAGGTATCAACCTCCCTCAGGCGATTGGATACGTGTGTCTCATCCGTCTGCGCGCAGGGGCGCCCTCGTGCCGCTGCGAAGAAGTTTCACGGCCGCCTGCTCGGTGGCCGTTGTGGCCGCCCTGCTGAATGGCGGGCCGGCCCAGGCGGCTCCCCGGTCGCCGGACCTCGATGTCTATGTCTCCCCGACCGGCCGGGACATGGGATCAGGAACCGCCGCCCACCCCTTCAAGACCCTCGACCACGCGCGGGACTACGTACGCGACGTCAAGCAGAAGGCCAAGGGCGACATCCATGTCCGGCTCCTGTCCGGCACCTACCAACTCAGCCGCACCTTCGCCCTGACCGCCCGGGACTCCGGCCGCGACGGACACCGGATCTTCTACGAGGCCGCCCCCGGCGCACACCCGGTGATCAGCGGGGGCGAGCAGGTCACCAGCTGGACCCCGGCCGACTCGGCGGGCAAGGTCTACAAGGCCGAGGTGGGCGACATCGACACCCGCCAGCTGTACGTGGACGGCGAGTTGGAGACCCGGGCGCGCAGCGGCAAGAACCCCGTCGGCTTCAGCCAGACGTCCACCGGCTACGCCTTCACGGACTCCAGCCTCAACGCGTACAAGCGCCCCTCGGACCTGGAGGTCGTCAACTCCTGGGGCTGGAAGCTGATGCGCTGCCCCGTGCAGTCGATCGCCGACAACAAGATGACGATGCAGCAGCCCTGTTGGCACAACGCGCATCTCCAGCAGGGCCAGGAGATCCAGAACCCGACCTGGCTGGAGAACGCCCGCGAGCTGCTGGACACCCCCGGTGAGTGGTACCTGGACAAGGGCGCGGGCGAGATCTACTACATGCCCAAGGCCGGCCAGAACCTGTCCACCGCAAACGTCACCGTGCCGCTCGTGCAGGACCTGGTGGACCTCAATGGCACCAGGACCGCCCCGGTGAGCAACGTGTCCTTCCGGGGCATCACCTTCTCCAACTCCACCTGGCTGGCGCCCAGTTCATCCGAGGGCCTCATCGAGGGCCAGGCCGGTTTCCGAATGGTCGGCAACGACCCGGACTTCGACGCGACCCGCCTGAAGTGGCAGAAGACGCCCGGCGCCGTCAACGTCTCCTACGGCCACGGCATCGGCTTCGAGGGCAACACCTTCACCCATCTCGGCGCGGTCGGGCTGAACTTGAACACCGGCACGCAGGGCACCGACATCACGGGCAACGTCTTCCGCCAGATCGCCGCCACCGGCATCCAGATAGGCGGGGTCGAGGTGATCGACGCCCACCCCGACGACCCCCGGGACATCACCAAGGACACGATGGTCGCCAACAACGTGGTCACCAAGGTCGCCGACCAGTACAACGGCTCCATCGGCATCCTGGCCGGCTACACCGACCACACCACCATCACCCACAACAAGGTCTACGACCTGCCCTACACCGGCATCTCCGTCGGCTGGGGCTGGGGCCTCACCGACCAGGGCGGCAACAGCAACTACTCCCCGGGGAATCTGGGCGTACCGATCTGGGACACCCCGACAACCAGCCGCGACACCGAGGTCACGGACAACGAGATCTCCGACATCATGAAGTCGCAGGCCGACGGCGGTGCCATCTACACGCTGAGCTCCAACCCCGGCGGCGTGGTGGCCGGCAACTACATCCACGGCACACCGCCGCCCGCCTACGGCGCGATCTACCACGACGAAGGCAGCCGGTACTGGACGAACACCGGCAACGCCCTGTGCGACATCGCCTACCAGTGGCTGTTCCTCAACCACGGCATGGACATCGACGCCACGGGCAACTACACCAGCCAGCCCGCCTACTCCGCCCAGGCCAACAGCACGGGCAGCACCATCACCGGCAACACCACCGTGGATTCCTGCGCCCAACTGCCGGCCTCCATCGTCAACAACGCGGGCCTGCAAGCGAGTTACCGCCACCTCGACCCCGGCCCCGCCGTCCCCGACCACCAGGCGCCCAGCAGCCCCGGCACTCCGAGCGCGGTCACCGACTTCCCGACGATCGCGGACCTCACCTGGCCCGCGTCGACCGACGACACCGCCGTCACCGGCTACTCCGTCTACCGCGACGGCAAGCTGATCAGCGCAACCGGCAAGACCTCGGTGCGCCTCCCGGGCCTGACCGCCGGCAAGACGTACGCCTTCACGGTCACCGCCCGTGACGCCGCCGGCAACGAGTCCGCTCCCAGCCCGACGCTGCGCGTCACCATGCCCTCGGGCACGGACCTCGCCCTCAAGAAGCCGATCACCGCCTCGTCGTACTCAGAGGCCAACACCCCCGAAAAGGCGGTCGACGGAGACCTCTCCACCCGCTGGGCCCAGGGCCTCGGCCTCCCCGACCCGTCCTGGATCCAGGTCGATCTCGGGGCGTCGTACGACGTGAACGGCGCGATCACCACCTTCGAGAAGGCGAGCGGCTACAAGTACCGCATCGAGGTCTCCCCCGACGAGGTCCACTGGAAGACCCTCGCGGACCGCACCGCCACGAACACCACGGCGGCGACCGACTACGCCCACACGGACACCCCGGTCCCGGGCCGCTTCGTACGACTGACCGTCACCGGCTCCAACTGGAACGGCGGCAGCATCTACGACTTCCAGGTCTACGGCACCCCGAGGACCGTCACGGACCACACCGCCCCGACCGCTCCCGGGCAGCCCACGGTCAAGCCGCTGCTGCCCGGACTGGTGGACGTCAGCTGGCCCGCGGCCACCGATGACACCGGCGTGACCAGCTACGTCGTCCACCAGGACGGCAAGCGGATCGCCGTCACCGACGCCACGACCCTGCGGGTCTCCGGCCTCACCGCCGACACGCAGTACTCCTTCACCGTCGTGGCACGTGACGCCGAGCTCAACGCCTCCGCGCCCAGCCCGGCGGCGGGGGTGACCACCCCGGCCGACAACGACCTGGCCCTGAACAGGACGGCGACCGCGTCCTCCGAGTCGGTGGGCTACGCCCCGGCGAAGGCGGTCGACGGCGATCTGTCGACCCGCTGGGCGCAGGGCCTGGGACTGCCCGACCCGTCCTGGCTCCAGGTCGACCTCGGCAAGGACACCGCCGTCTCCGCCGTGGTCACCACCTTCGAGTTGACGAGCGGCTACAAGTACCGCCTGGAGTACTCCACCGACGGCCAGAACTGGTCGACGTTCGAGGACCACACCGCCGAGAACACCACTGCGCGGACCGACTACGCCTTCGCCGGCACCCCCGTCACCGCACGCTTCCTGCGCCTGACCGTCACCGGTTCCAGCGGCAACGGCGGCAGCGTCTACGCGCTCCAGGCGTACGGCGGCTTCTGAGCACCTCGCTGCCGAGCACTCCGCTGCCGAGCACTGCGCTTCCGAGTACTCCGCCGCCGAGCCGAAACCTTTCTCCCTACAGAAGACGAAAGCCAGGATGAAGATCACCCATGTCGAAGTGCACCGGATCGATGTTCCGGCAGCCAGTCCGCCCTTCCGCTGGCGCGACGGGCTGAGCGGCAGCGCTCCGGTGGGCGACGGCGCGGTCCTGCACATCGGGACGGACGAGGGAGCCGAGGGCGTGGCGGTCTTCGCCCGTCCCGGCGCCCACTCCATGCTGCGGGACCTGGTGGACCGCGTGTTCCGCGCGGAGCTGGTCGGAGCCGACCCGTTCCAGCGGGAGTGGCTGTGGCACCGGGTGTGGGAGCTGGACCGTATCCACGAACTCCCGCTCCCCGCCCTGGGCTTGATCGACATCGCCCTGTGGGACCTGGCCGGCCGCTACCACGGCGAACCGGTCTGGCGCCTGCTCGGCGGCTTCCGGGACGCCATCCCCGCCTACGCCTCCACCTCGACGTTCTCGAGCGTCGCGGAGTTCCTCGACGTGGCGGACCAGTGCCTGGCCCTGGGGTATCGCGGCATCAAACTGCACGCCTGGGGCGACGCCCGCCGTGACGCGGAACTGTGCCTGGCCCTGCGCGAGCACGTCGGCCCCAACGTCCCCCTGATGTACGACGGTTCAGCGGGCTTCGACCTGCCCGACGCGATCCGGCTGGGGCGGGCGCTCTCCGAGGCCGACTACCTCTGGTACGAGGAGCCGATGCGGGAGTTCAGCATCTCCGCGTACCAGAAGCTGGCCGAGGTCGTGGACGTACCGCTGCTGGTCGCCGAGACCTCCGACGGAGCGCACATGAACGCGGCGGACTTCATCCGCGCCGGTGCCGCCACCTTCGGAGTCCGGGCCGGCACCACCCTCCGGGGCGGAATCACCGGCGCCATGCGCACCGCGCATCTCGCCGACGCCTACCGGCTGCGGGCCGAGGTGCACGGTTCGGACATTCCCAACCACCACCTGTGCATGGCCATCTCCAACACCACCTACTACGAGTCCCTGGTGACCTCGGTGAACGTCGTCCGGGAGCGCCACGTGAACGACCAGGGCCTGGTGCACGCCCCCACGGGGCCCGGCATAGCCCTCCCCCTCGATTTCGGCTACGGCAGCCAACTCCTGCCGTTCGTCGAGCAACCGCGCTGAGCGGCGCAAGAACAGAAAGGCAAGGCAAGACGATGGAGTCTTCCCGATCTCGGAGAACCGGCCGGCGTCACTCGCCGCTCCGCGCGGCGGCAATCGCGCTGTCCCTGGCCACCGCGGCCGCCCTCGCGGGCTGCGCAAGCGCCGACACCACCAGCCCTTCCTCGTCCAAGCAGTCGGCGTTCAAGCCGGTTGCGCAGAAGGCGAGTTCGCAGATAACGGTGTGGGCCGACTCGACCCGGCTGCCGTCGGTGCAGGCGTACCAGAAGGCGCACCCGGACGTGAAGATGAAGGTCGTCACGTACGACGGCGGGGCCGACGGATCGACGTACCTCCAGTCGAAGGTGCAGCTGTTCGACCGGACCGGCAGCGGCTGGCCCGACGTCGTGTTCGGCACGCCGACGGACGTGACCTGGGCGTCGGAGGCCACCAAGCCCGGCGCGCAGCCGTTCGCCGCGCCCCTGGACGAGAAGCTCGTACCGCAGAGCACCCTGGACGGCTTCGCCAAGGGCTCCCTGACGCCCTGTCAGTTCAACGGCCACACCTACTGCATGCGCAACGACATCGCGCAGGTCGTCCTCTGGTACAACAAGTCCCTCATGGACAAGTGGGGTTACCAGGTCCCCACCACATGGGAGGACTACGAGGCCCTCGGCACGAAGGTCGCCAAGGAGCATCCCGGCTACCTCGTCGGCTCGGTCGGCGACACCAACTCCCATGAGTCGTACTTCTGGTCGGGCCAGTGCCCGGCGTTCAGCCTGACGAAGCCGGACACCCTGCGCACCGACCTCCAGGACCCGAAGTGCACCCGGATGGCGACACTGCTGGACCACCTGATCAGCGCCAAGGCCGTCGCCACGCAGGGCTTCTTCAGCCAGGGATTCGCCAAGAACAGCGGCGGCAAGGTGCTGATGGCCTACGGCCCTTCCTGGTACGGCCAGTACCTCTTCAAGGCCGGCTTCAAGACTCCGGCCAAGCAGATCGCCGCGGCGCCCCCGCTGACCTGGAAGGGCGAGAGCACGGCCGCCACGGGCAACGTCGGCGGCGGCGTGTGGATGGTGTCCTCGCACAGCGCCAACCTGAAGGCGTCCTCGGACCTGGTCACTTGGCTGACCACCTCCGACGCGAACCAGGCCACCGCGCCCACCTATCCGGCCTACGCCCAGGCCGCGAAGGCCTGGCTGGCCAACCCGGCCAACAAGGACTACTTCGCCAATGACGTGAGCGGGCCGTTCGAGCAGGCCGCGAACGAGGTGTGGACCGGCTGGTCGAACACCAGGTTCTCGGACTCCACCGCCTGGTCCAGCGTCGTACTCCCCGCTCTGACCGCCGGAAAGAGCCTGACCGAGACGCTGCCGGCCTGGCAGCGGGAGATAGCCGACGAGGCGAAGACCCAGGGCTACAAGGTGGTCGATCAGTGACCTTGCTGGAGACCGAACGCGTCACCGTCTCCCCCGTGCGCCGTGGCACCGCGCCGCGGCGCACGGGCCGCGGTCGCGCGGGCTACTTCTTCGTCGCGGGCTACGCGCTACTGCTGCTCGCGTTCGGCGTCTTCCCCACCGGGTACGCGTTCTACCTGTCGCTCACCAACGACCGGGGCCAGTTCACCGGGCTCAACCAGTTCACGAAGGTCGTCCAGGACTACCGCTTCGCCCCGGCCTTCACCCACATGCTGATCTATCTGGTCATGTGGCTGGTGACGCTCGTCGTCCTGGTCGTGCTGACCGCCGTGGTCCTGCGCGGCCGTGTGCGTCCGGGCACCTCGGCGCTCCTCCGCTTCCTCTACTACATCCCCGGCGCCCTCGCGGGCGTAGCGAGCGTGCTGGTCTGGCTGTTCATGCTGGACCCCGACGTCAGCCCGGTGTCGCGGCTGCTCACCGCCCTGGGGTTCAAGACGTTCGCCGCCGTCCTGGCCCCCGGCAACCTGCCGCTGATCCTCATGCTGATCGCCTTCTGGACCGGCGCCGGCGGCTGGATGGTCGTGATGTACGGGGCGTTGAACAACATCCCCGACGAGGTGCTGGAAGCGGCCCGCATGGACGGTGCGGGCCCATGGCGCACCGCCTGGCACATCCAGATCCCGATGATCCGGCAGTGGATCGTCTACATGGCGATCATGGCCTTCGCGACGGGCACCCAGCTGTTCGTGGAGCCCCAGCTTCTCCAGACCGCCAGCCTCGGCAGGGTGAGTCCCACCTGGTCACCCAACCAACTGGCCTACGTCTACGCCTTCCAGCAGGGCGACTTCAACGGCGCCGCCGCCATCTCCGTCGTCCTCCTCGCCGTGGGCCTCCTCGCCGCCGGGCTGCTGGTCGCTCGCTCGAACCTGTTCAAGCTGGATGAGAAATGACACCGACCGCTCCCTCCCTGACGGCCGTGAGGCGGCGTATCCGCCTTTCCAGGGCCCTCCCCTTCCTGGTCGTGGGACTCCTCCTGGTCCTGCTCCTGGTGTTCTTCGTACTGCCGGTGATCTGGCTACTGCTGGCCCCGTCGAAGACCGCCGGCGAAGTGGTGCGGGACAACCCGCTCTCCTTCGGTTCGTTCCATCAAATAGGCACCGTCTGGCGGCACTTGTTCGCCTTCCAGGACGGCGCCATGACGAGGTGGCTGCTCAACTCGGCCGTCTACTCGGGCGGTTCGCTCATCCTGACGCTGGCCGTCAGCGTTCCGGCCGGCTACGCGCTGGCGCTGACGAAGTTCCGGGGACGCAGGACGCTCCTCGTGATCACCCTGGTCACCATGATCATGCCGCAGGCCACCCTGGTGCTGCCGATCTTCCTGGAGCTCAACCGCTTCCATCTCATCGGCACCGTCTGGTCGTTGATACTCCCCTTCTCCTTCTATCCGTTCGGCGTGTACCTGGTCTACATCTACTTCGGGAGCAGCCTCCCCAGGGACCTGCTGTCCGCCGCGCGCATCGACGGCTGCACCGAATGGCAGCTCTTCTCGCGCATCGCGCTCCCGCTCGCCAAGCCGGTGGTCGGACTGGTCGCGTTCTTCAGCTTCGTGGGCAACTGGAACAACTTCTTCCTGCCCTATCTCGTCCTGCCGAACAGCGAGCAGTTCCCCGTGCAGGTGGGCCTGAACCAACTGCTCACCTCCACACCGTCGTTCAACCCCGTCGCCGGCGCCGGACTGAACGTCACCATCCCCGAGCTCGCCCTGGCCATCATCGTCGCCATCCTCCCCGTGCTGGTGCTCTTCGTCTTCTCGCAGCGCACTCTGGTGTCCGGGATGCTCGCCGGATCGAGCAAGGAATGAGCGCTGCCCCTGTCCACAGAGGAGACCGCGTGTACCGCCTCGATCCGCGCTACGCCCCCGCCCCGCAGGCCGCCCTCCGCACCGGATGGCAGCAAGCGGCCTCCCAACTCCCCGACGGTCCGGCGGTGTTGGCCATCGACGGCCCCCCGTCCGTCGACTGGTCCCTCCTCGCCGATCGCCTCGCACACGAACTGACGGGCCGCGGCACCCCCGTGACCCTGCTCGACATACGCAGCCACTACGCACCGCCGGCACACGTCAGGAGCCGTACCGAACACCCGACAGACACCGCCGACCCCTACTTCCGCAAACTCGCCGACAACCCCCTCGACGACCTTTTCGAGACCCTCCCTACACCCGCACCCCCACAGGCAGGACTGCTCCTCGTCTACGGCCCCGGCGCCGCTCTCGTGGAGCACGACCTGTTCTGGTACGCGGATGTGCCCAAGCGCTACGCGGAGGCCGCCGTCGGCGCGGGTGAACAGGGTGCCAACCTCGGACTGCCGGACGAGAAGCCCGACTTCAGACGCCTCTTCTACATCGACTGGCCGATGCTCGACCGACACCGCGACTCGCTCGCCCAGCGCCTCGACGCCTGGCTCGACATGCAGCGCCCCGAGCACCCGGCATGGATCGACGGAGCGGGCCTGCGCGCCACGTACGCCGCCCTGGCCCGCAAGCCCGTCCGCACCCGCCCGTACTTCAACTCCACGCCCTGGGGCGGCCATTGGGCCCAGCGCGAGCTCGGCTTCAACCCCGACTCCCCCAACACCGCGCTCGGTTACGAACTGATCGCACCCGAGGCCGGTATCCTCATCGGCACCGGACCGCAGGCCCAGGCCGAAGTGCCGTTCCAACTCCTGTGCGTACTCGAACCGTTGAGCGTGCTGGGGGCGGAGGTGCACGCCCGCTTCGGCACGTCCTTCCCGATCCGCTTCGACTACCTCGACACCGTCGGCGGCGGCAGCCTCTCCGTGCACTGCCACCCGAAGGAGCCGTACATGCGCGAGCGTTTCGGCTGGGCGTACACCCAGCACGAGACGTACTACCTGACCCTCGGCAGCACCGACACCAAGGTGTTCCTCGGCCTGCGCGAGGACACCGACGTGGACGTCTTCCGCAAGGAGGTGGAGAGGGCAATCACCGACGGAGTCCCCATGGACCCCGAGGACCACGTCCTCGCCTTCCCCGCCGAGCAGGGCCAGTTGTTCATGATCCCGGCGGGCACCCCGCACGCCAGCGGCGCGGGCAACCTCGTACTGGAGATCAGCGCCACCCCCTACCTGTACAGCCTGAGGTTCTACGACTGGCTGCGGCCCGGCGCCGACGGCAACCCGCGCCCCCTCCCCTACGAGCACGGGTTCGCCAACCTGGAGACCGGACGACGCGGTGCGGCCGTCGCCCGTGACCTGGTGCAGAAGCCGCGCACCCTGCGCGAGGGCACAGGTTGGCGGGAGGAGGTCATCGGCAGCCTGTCCGAGATGTTCTACGAGGTGAGGAGGTTCGTGCTCGACCCCGAGGCCGAGGCGGCCGACGACACGCAGGGACGCTTCCACATCCTGAACGTGGTGGAGGGGGAAGGCATCACGGTGCACACGGCGGCCGGAGACCAGCACGAACTGTCCTACGCGGAGACACTGACCGTGCCGGCCTCGGTAGGCCGCTACACCCTGCGCGCAGCGGCCGGCGGCCCGGTGCGTGTCGTGAAGGCGCTGGTCCGTTGATCCCTGTCCTGGAGATCGGCGGCACCCACGTCACCGCGGCGCTCGTCGACCTGCGCGACGGACGCGTCACCGGCCGTACGCGCGAGCCGCTCGACGCGGACGGCGACGCAGAGGGCATCCTCGCCACCGTCCGACGCTGCGCCGACGGACTGCCGGTGCCTCCTGGTGCGCGGTGGGGTGTGGCGGTGCCCGGTCCGTTCGACTACGCAAGGGGGATCGCCCTCTTCGAGGGCGTGGGCAAGTTCGACGCCCTGTACGGAATGGACATCCGGGCAGCACTCCTCCACGGAATGCGACAGCGCCCCGGCGACATCGTGTTCCTCAACGACGCCCATGCCTTCCTGACCGGCGAGTGGTCGGCAGGCACCGTCCGCGGGCACCGCCGCGCCGTGGGCATCACGCTCGGCACCGGTGTCGGCTCCGCGTTTCTCTCCGACGGCCGCATCTGCGACACCGGTCCCGGCGTGCCGCCCGAGGGACGGCTGGACCTCACCGAGATCGCCGGCCGACCACTGGAGGACACCGTCTCCCGCAGGGCGATCCTCGCCCGCTACGGCGACCCCGCCGCCGACGTGAGCGACATCGCCGGACGAGCCCGAGCCGGGGACGAGCGGGCCCGGCGGGTGCTGAACGACGCCTTCACCGGACTGGGCCTGGCACTGGGCCCGCGCATGGCGGACTTCGGCGCGACCGCCCTGGTCGTCGGAGGCTCCATGGCCCTCTCCTGGGACCTCGTCGCCCCGGCCCTGTCCACCGGTCTCGCGACCGGGGGCTGGATACCGGACGACCTGGGTGCCGACGTGGATCCACTGCCTCCCGGAGCGCGTGCGATAAGACCAGCCGCGTCCACGGGGGACGCCGCACTGGTGGGCGCGGCCCACGCGGCAGGCTGATGACCGCCTCGTCCCGCAGCTGCTCAACCTCGAAGGCCCGCGGGCCAGATGGGGACTCGTGCTTCGAGACTATCCAACGGCGGTTTGCCGCGACCGGATTGCGGCTAGGGTGCTGACGGTGTCCGCGGGGCGGTCATGGGGGCATGGTCGCTGGAGAGTGAGTCGACACGACGGGGGCTCGGGGTGGATCACGGCGGGCGGCGGCGGAGCAAGGTCACCACCCCAGGTCGACCGGACGCGGTGAACGTGTGACCGGCCGGCCGGCACCATCGGTGCTGCCCCCGCCGCTGCGTCCGTGGCTCGGGCTGATCGCGGTCCTCGCCGCGCTGGTGGTCGTCGCGCTCGGGGTCCTGTACGCCGGGCACAGCGAGCCCGGCGCGGTGGACAGGTGGATCGTCCCACCGACGGCGGACAGTGTGCGGCCGCCGTGGCGCCAAGTCGCCCTGGCCCTGGACTTCTTGGGGGAACCCGCGGGATCGGCGATGTTGATCGTGGCCGGCGTGGTGGGCTGCCTGCTGATGCGGCATCCCCGTGCGGCGGTGCTCGTCGCGGTCGGCGCGGGCACGACCGTGGGAACGACCACGCTGCTCAAGCATCTGGTGGGTCGTACCATCCACGGCCCCGGCAACCTGTCCTACCCGAGCGGGCACACCGCCTTCGCCACCGCGCTCGCCCTCATGGCGGCGCTGTTCGCGACGGACCGGCTCGGCCTCGGCAGGACAGCCGGTACGTCACTCGTGTTCGCGGCGGGGCTGGTGGCCGGCGCGATCATGGGCTGGGCGCAGGTCGGCCTGGGCGCGCACTATCCGACCGACGTGCTCGGCGGCTGGTGCACCGCGCTGGCGGTGGTTCCGGCGACCGCGTGGCTGGTCGACCGGATGGCCGACCGGCTGGGAGATCGGCCGTCCGGCCGGACGGCCGACACCGGTCGGCGCGAGCGCCGCTGACGTCACGTCACGTCACGTCACATCACGCCGAGCGACGGAACACGGGCTTCACGGGTCGCCCGGCCAGCCAGGGGGTGGGGTCGGCGGCGTCCAGCGCCTTCCGGTACACCCCACACGCCTCGGCCACCACGTCGACGGTACGGTCGATGTCCGCGTCCTCGAGTGCGCTGCTCACCACGAAGGAGGGGGCCAGCACTCCGCCCGCGAGGAGCCGGCGCAGGAACAGGGTGCGGTACTGCTGCGACGGCCGCCGGTTCTCGTCGAGGGTGGCGAAGACCAGGTTGCTGGCCCGGCCGTGGACGACGACGTGGTCGCCGACGCCCATGCCGGCCGCGACCTCGCGGACACCGGCGGCCAGCCGCTCGCCGAGGGCGTGCAGCCGCGCGGTGATGCCCTCCTCGACGTAGGTGGTCTGCACGGCCATCGCCGCCGCCAGGGAGTGCGTTTCCGCACCATGGGTGGTGGACAGCAGGAACACCCGCTCGCCGGGGTGACGCAGTCCGCCCCGCTCCATCAGATCGCGGCGCCCGGCCAGCGCGGAGACGGCGAATCCGTTGCCCAGCGCCTTGCCGAACGTGGAGAGGTCGGGGACGACGCCGTACAGGCCCTGGGCGCCCGCCTCGGACCAGCGGAAGCCGGTGATCATCTCGTCGAAGATCAGTACGCAGCCGTACCGGTCGGCCAGGTCGCGGAGGCCGGCGAGGTACCCGGGCGGTGGTTCGGTGTGGGTGGCGGGTTCGAGGATCAGGCAGGCGACGTCGTCCGGGTACCGGTTGAGCAGCTGCTCCGTGGCGGCCAGGTCGCCGTAGGGGAACGCCACGGTGAGTTCGTTGGTCGCCGCCGGAATTCCGGCGGACATCGGCGTGGTGCCGATGAACCAGTCGTCGACGGAGAAGAACGGGTGGTCGGAGCAGAGGGCCACCCGCGAGCGGCCGGTGGCGGCGCGGGCGAGGCGTACCGCGGCGGTGGTGGCGTCGGAGCCGTTCTTCGCGAACTTCACCATCTCGGCGGTCGGCACCGTGGCCAGGAAGCGTTCCGCGGCCTCGACCTCCACGATGGACGGCCGGACGAAGTTGCTGCCGCGGTCGAGTTGCCGCCGCACCGCCTCGAGCACGCGTGGGTGGGCGTGGCCGAGGCTGACCGACCGCAGGCCGGAGCCGTACTCGATGTAGCGGTTGCCGTCGACGTCCCACACGTGGGCACCGCTGCCGTGGCTGATGACCGGGGCCAGGTTCTCGGGGTACTGGTCGTCGCCCTTGGCGTAGGTGTGAGCGCCCCCGGGGATCATGGCGTGCAGCCGCTCGTTGGCTGTCCGCGAGAGGGGCAGGTCAAGCACTTGGGTGTCCACGAGGACCTCAGCTTTCTCTGTGCTTCAGGACCTCGGCGAGGCTCGGCGCCTCTCGGTCCCGTTGGGACATCAGTGCGGCCGGCAGCGGCCAGGGAATGGCGAGCTCCGGGTCGTCGAAGGCGATCGTCACGTCTTCGGTCGGATCGTGCGGGCGGTCGATCCGGTACGAGGTGTCGGCGGTGTCGGTCAGCGCCTGGAAGCCGTGCGCGCACCCCGCCGGGATGTAAAGGGTTCTCTGCGTCTCACCGGACAGTTCGAAGAAGGCCCGGTTGCGGTACGTCGGCGAGTCCGGCCGCAGGTCCACGACGACGTCGAAGACCTTCCCGTACGAGCACCGCACGAGCTTGGCCTCGCCCGCGCCGGAGCGCAGGTGCAGGCCGCGCAGCACGCCCTTGGCCGAGCGGGACAGGCTGTCCTGGACGAAGGCGTCCGGGTCGAGGCCCACCGAGCGGACCACGTCGGCGTCGAAGGTGCGGCAGAAGAAGCCGCGTTCGTCGGCGTACGGCGTCGGCTCGAAGAGGAACGCACCGGCGATCTCCGGGACTTCGGTCGCTTTCATGGAGACTCCTGGCGGGCGTGAGCATGGCTGTGGTCGGTCGCGGGGAACACGGCTGCGGTCAACGAGCTGAACTGGTCCCGCAGTTGCCGGGCCGCGGCCAGGTTCCGCTCGGCGAGGGTCTGCCGCAGTTCGGCCGATCGCTTCTCCAGCGCCCGGAACTGTTCGAGCAGCCGGTCTGCGTCGACCTCGCGCGCGGGGTGGCAGTACTCGCCCAGGCCCATCCGGTCCATGAGCGCGTCGCTCTTCGCCGCATAGCTGAGGGCGAGCACCGGTGTGCCGGTCTTCAGCGCGCAGATCAGGTTGTGGTAGCGGACCGCGACCACGGTGTCGGCGGCCGCCATCTCGTTCATCAGGTCGGCCAGGGAAGCCGGTTCGGCGGCGGTGACCAGGGGCGAGTTCACCGCGTCGAGGATCGCGGCGACCACGGTCGCGTCGCACGTGTCGCCGGTGAGCAGCCGGACCGGCCTGCCTTCCTCGACCAGCGTGCGGACGAACCGGATCGTCCCGTCGAGGTAGCGCCGGTAGATCTCGTCGGCCCGGGCGCGGTCGTCGTTGCCGCCGTGGAAGTCCATGACGCCGACGCAGACCGGGCCCGGCGTGTCCGAGGGAGCGCGCGACGGCGGCGCCGGCAGGGAGAACGCGAGGTCCGGGTAGACCTCGTCGCGCGTGGTGTCCACGCCCATCGCCCGCATCGCGTCACGGGACTGGGCGTCCCGGTACGACCGGTAGGCGGCCAGCCGCCCCGACCAGCGCACCAGGGCCCGGGTGGGCCGGTTGCCGATCTCGGCGGCGCCGACGCTGACCAGCGCGACCCGGGTGCGCAGCAGCCGGCCGCTCGCGCAGAGCAGGAACAGCGAGTACGGGAAGCCCCACGGCCGTAGCGGCAGCGTGGCTTCCAGGACGCCCATCCCCGGCACGATCACCACGTCGTGCCGGCGTACCCAGGCGGCGGTGCGGAAGATGTCGACGAACTTGCCCAGGCCCTTCGACGCGATCGAGCCCAAGCGGGACGCGGTCCGGTACTCGGCGCGGTTCCAGTGCATCCGTGTGGCAGGAATCCCGAACCGGGCCGTCACGGCCTCGGGTCCGCCGCACAGCGCGTCCACGACCGCGCCCGGGTGGTCGGCGCGGAGGTATCCGAGGACGGCCTGGAGCGACCCGTCGTTGCCGAGGTTGCCGGAGCCGAGCAGGCCGAACACTCCGACGCGCACCGGCCGTTCGGCCGCGGACGTCATGCGTGCCTCCCCTCGCGGCCGGCGACGAGGGCGTCGACAGAGACCGTGAGCTGGGCCGGGTCGACCGGGGCGCGGTCCTCGACCCGCTCGCCGGCGCCGGGCCGGACCCGGCTGGTCATCCAGGAAGCCAGGTGGCGGTAGCAGGCGCGCCGGTCGGCCGGGGAGAGCGGTGCCCGTCGGATCGCCGAGGCGAAGCCCCAGACGTACTCGGCGAGCAGCCGGGGCGTCGGGTGCAGCGCGCCTGCCCGGCGCGGGTCCAGGTTGACGCACCGGGCGCGCTTGGAGGGGTTCGCCCGCTCGGCGCGGGTGGGGTGGTCGCGGCGGAAGTACAGCACCTCCGGCACCTGGTGGAAGGGCCCGTGCAGGGTGATCTCGGCGACGAACGTGCGGTCCGCGTGGTGGTAGCTGTCCATCGGTTTCACCCGGCGCAGCACGTCGGCGCGGATCACGCCGTAGAAGTCGTCGCCGCCCGGCTCGAACAGCAGACTGCGGAAGCGCTCCGGTGCGTGCGGGGAGTCGGTGGCGAGCGTGTACTCGTAGGGCACCGTCACCTGGCCGTCGCCGTCGATGACCGCCTGGTCGGTGTGGGCGAGGATCACGTCCGGCCGCTCGTCCAGTGCTTCTATGCAGCGCGTCAGCAGGTCGCGGCCGTAGAGGTCGTCGTGCGAGGCCCACTTGAACAACTCGCCGCGGGACTCGGCGAACACGTGGTTGTGGTTCGGGGTGGCGCCGATGTTCCGGGGCAGCCGGAGGTAGCGGATGCGGGAGTCCTGCGCGGCGTACTTGCGGCAGATGGTCTCGGTACCGTCGGTCGAGGCGTTGTCGGAGACGACCAGTTCGAAGTCCTCGTAGGTCTGGCCGAGCAGGGCGTCGAACGACTCGGCCAGGTACTCCTCGCCGTTGTACACGGGCAGGCCGATGCTCAGCCTCGGTCGGTCGGTCATGAGGTCCTCACTTCGGGAATGGGATCGCGATGGCGCTCGCGCAGGGCGGAGCGCAGTTGCAGCCACCACACGGCCGAGCCGCTGATGGTCGCGGCGGCGACGCCCCAGGCCGAGCCGGACGTGCCGCCGAGGGCCGCGCCGCCGAGTCCGCCGCCGACGTAGCAGGCGGAGGCGAACAGCTGGCACTTCAGGCTGCGTCGGGCCGCGCCGAGCGCGCGCAGCCCGGCCGCCGCGCCGGTGCCGAGGCCCGCTCCCGCGACGCTGAGGGTGATCTGCACGATGAGATGCGAGGAGGAGTGCCAGACGTCGCCGAGCGCCAACTCGCCCAGCCTGCCCGGCATCAGCAGCAGCGCCGAGCCCCAGAGCAGCGCCCCGGCGGCCTGTCCCCCGCCGAGCAGGAGGCAGAACCTGCCCAGCCGTTGCGGGGCCTCCCGCAGGACGCGTGCCGCCTCGGGGACGGTGACCAGCGAGAGCCCCATCAGTACGGCGAGGAAGGGGCCGAGGAGGAGTTCGGCGCCGCGCACCGCGCCGACCGCGCTCACTCCCACGATCGCGCCGAGGCCGTACGCCCGGAGCTGGCTCGCGCCGCTGAGGCTGACGTTCTCGACCAGGTACCGGTAGCCGAGATCGCGCTGTTCGCGCAGCCAGGCGCGAGCCTGTGCCGTCCGGGGCCGGATGCCGGACTGGACGCAGCCGTACCCCGCGGCCACGGTGGCGGACGCGCCCCAGGCGAGCACGAAGGCGGCCACGGTGCCGACATGGGCCGCCACCACCATGGCCGGGACGAGCGCGATGCCCCACACGACGTCGTTGACGAACGCCTTGCGCCCGTCGCCGGCGGCGAAGAACGAGAACCGCCAGGCGTCCTGGAGCAGCAGCCCCGGCATCATGAGGCCGAGGGCGGCGAAGGCGGGCCCCACCCGGCCGCCGAGGCCGAGCCCGGCCACCAGACACACCGCTCCGAGGGCCGTGCCGACGCAGAGCGCGGTACCCGTCGAGCGGGCCACCGCCCCGCGCCAGGACATCTCCGGCACCCCGCTGAAGCGCACCACGAGCGGGTCGGTGGCCAGGCCGCGGGAGACGTTGAGCACCACGCCGTAGGTGACCCAGGCAAGGCTGAACACGCCGAACGCGGTCACCCCCAGCGAGCGGGCCACGTAGATGCCCACCGCGAAGTTGCTGATGCTGGAGGCCGCCTGGTCGGCCAGCCCCCAGGACAGCCGGCCGACGAGGGCCCGCTTGGCTGACCGGGCCCGCGTCGGCGCCTTCTCCCCGTCGGTGGTCATCGGCGTCATGTCTTGATCAGCCCGGCCTCGTGCAGAGCGCCGGCCGCGCCGGCGACGGTGTCGAACGGCAGCCCGGACCGCTCGGCGACGTCCAGCAGACTGTGCTCGCCGTCGGACAGGTTGAGCACCCAGAGCATGGCCATCTGGGCCTGCTTGGTGTCGCTGCGGCCACCGAGCGCGTCGTACAACCCGCGGCGGCCCAGCTGGGGTTCGCCGTAGGGGCTGAGGTTGAGGTACCGCCGGTTGCGGTCGAGGACGGCGAACGCCTCGCGGCAGACGGCGAGGGTGTCCGCCATCGCCATCGGGGAGACGTAGTCCAGGTTGTCCGCCGAGGTGTGGTACTCGGGATAGCCCGCGTACGGGGTCCGGGTCAGCGAGCCCACGCCCAGGTTGAAGCCGGGCGAGCAGTACTGCCGCTCGTCGTAGCCGTACGGGGTGAACTCGTTGACGCGGTGCGGGCGTTCGGACGCGGCCAGCACGTGCCGCAGGACGCGGTCGATCTCCGCGTCACCGCGTCGGCTTTGTTTGTACGTCAGTTGACCCGAGTCGCCTGCGCAGGCCAGCACCAGCCCGTGCTTGACCCGGTCCACCCGTTCCGCGTTGCGGGCCAGCCAGGTGATCGCCCCGATGGTGCCGGGCGCGTAGATGAACCGGTAGGTGTAGTACGGCGTCTGCCGCGCCAGCTCCCGGGCGAGGAACGTGGCCACCGCGATGCCGGCGAGGTTGTCGTTGGCCAGCGACGGGTGGCAGGTGTGGCAGGAGACGATCACCTCGTCGGCGACCTGTCCGGGGACCACGTGCTCGGCGTAGGTGAGGTGGCCGTCGGCGATTGTGGAGTCGATCCGTACCTCATAGTCGCCGTCCGGCAGCGCGTCCAGGGTCTCCTGGGCCAGGCAGAAGCCCCACTCCGGCTTGTAGTAACTGGTGCGGTACGGAACCCAGTTCGGGTGGTCCGGCAAGGTGTGCAGGTGCGCGCGCAGCTCGGACAGGGGCATGGTCCTCGCCACCGGCACGCTGTAGCCGAGCACGTGCAGGCTGGACGCGGCGAAGTCGACGACACGGTTGCCGGCGGCGTCGGCGATGTACGCGTCCCGGATGTTCCACTCCTGCGGCACGGTCCAGTCGAGGACCTGCGTCCCGGTCGGCACCTCGTGCACCTGGAGCGGGAGGTACTCGCCGACGATGTCCAGGGTGGCGCGCACACCGTCGCCGGTGATGCTCCGGCAGAGCGGATACAGCCGCTCCACCAGGCCGTACATTTCCTCGCCCGTGTCGGTCATCGGCGCCACCGCAGGGTGTCGTCGACGGTGCCGGCGTCGGTCGCCGCGCGCAGCACGGCGAGGCGGGTGAAGCGCTGCTCGAAGGCCTCCCGGGTCAGGTCGAACTTCCGGTAGGCGTCGGCGAGTTCGAGCGCGCCCTGCTTCACCGTCCACTCGCAGTCGAAGCCGGGGATCGCGGTGCGGAAGCGCGAGAAGTCCACCCGGTACGAGCGCGGGTCGGCGCCGTTCTCGCCGGTGATCACCACCTTCGCGCCGGCCACCGCCTCGGCGACCTGGTCGGCGATCTCGGCGACCGTGACGTTGTTGATCTCGCTGCCGATGTTGAACGCCCGGTCGTGCACCGCTTCGCGCGGCGCGGTCAGGGCGGCCGTGAAGGCGCGGGCGATGTCGGCGGCGTGCACCAGCGGGCGCCAGGGGGTGCCGTCGGAGAGCACCAGCACCTCGCCGGAGAGCAGCGCGTGGCCGACCAGGTTGTTCAGCACGATGTCGGCGCGCAGCCGGGGCGAGTAGCCGAAGGCGGTGGCGTTGCGCATGAACACCGGCGTGAAGTCGCCGTCGGCCAGCGCGTGCACGTCGTCCTCGACCCGCACCTTCGACTCCGCGTACGGCGTCACCGGGCGCAGCGGGGCGTCCTCGGTCACCAGGTCGTCGCCGCCGGAGGCGCCGTAGACGGAGCAGGTCGACGCGTACAGGAAGCGCCCAACTCCCGCGTCGCGGGCCAGTTTTGCCAGTCGTACGGACGCGTGGTGGTTGATGTCGTAGGTGAGTTCCGGCGCCAGCGAACCGAGCGGGTCGTTCGACAGCGCGGCCAGGTGGATCACCGCGTCGAACCCGGCCACGTGCTCGGCGGTGATGTCGCGCAGGTCCACCCGTACGCCGGGCGGGTCGGCGGGCTGCGGGCCGAGGACCGAGTCGGCGAACAGGCCGGAGTCGAGGCCGACGACCTCGTGTCCGGCGGCGGTGAGGACGGGTGCCATCACGGTGCCCAGATAGCCCTGGTGTCCGGTCAGTAGTACGCGCAAGGTGTTCAACCCCCCAGGTTGAGCGTGAGTTTGGTGACGGCGAACGCCTCGGCGTATCGCTCGTGGCATTCGATGCCGCGGATCCGGGCGAGGCCGAGGAAGGCCTCCCGGTCGTACCAGGGCCGGTGCCGCTGCGAGGGGTAGTGCTCCTGAAGCAGCCGCACCTTCTGTTCGGCGGTCTCCGGCGACAGCGGCTGGTACGCCGCCATACGGCCGAGATCGCCGTCCCACTTGACGATCTCGTAGCCGAGCACGAGGTGGTCGCGGAACGCGGTGGGTATCAGCCGCGCCAGGCCGCGGTGGTCCTGGTGCGCGTCATCGGTACGCGGGGCCAGGACCAGATCCGGGTCGGTCTGTCCGCGCAGTTCCTCGACCGCGGCCTTGGCCTCGTCCCAGTGCGTGGGCAGCCGGCCGTCCGGCAGCTTGTGCACGGTCAGCCGCAGGTCGGCGCCCGGGCAGAAGGCGGTGAGCGCGGCCTGCTCCTCCTGCTCCCGCTCGCTGCCGCCGCCGGAGAGCACCAGTGCGTCGACGCGGATGCCCGGCCGTGCGTGGCACAGCGTCAGCAGGGTGCCACCGGCGCCGATGGCGATGTCGTCGCAGTGGGCGCCCACGACGACGATCCGGTCGAGCCGGCCGGCTCCGAGCCTGATCACGCACGCACCCCCGCGCCGTCCCGCTCCCACACGGCCCACGGGCGGTCGCCCCGGGTGTAGGCGTCGTCGAGCGCGGCCCGCTCCTTCACGGTGTCGGTCGGCTTCCAGAAGCCACGGTGCTGATGCGCCACCAGCCGTCCGCGCTTGGCCAGTTGGGCACATCCGTCGGCGACCAGGTCCCCGTTCTCCGGTATGTGGTCGAAGACCTCCTGGCGGAGCACGAAGTAGCCGCCGTTCTCCCACAGCGGCATGTCGCTCACCGCGGTGATGCCCCCTACGAGGCCGTCCTCGCCCAACTCCACGCAGTGGAACGAGGATTGCGGCGGCACCACCATCATCGACGCACCGGCGTCACGCAGGGCGAACCGGTCGATCATCTCGGGCAGCGGGGCGTCGGTGAGCACGTCGGCGTAGTTGGCGAGGAACATCTCGTCGCCGTCCAGGTGGTGCCGCACTCTGCGCAGCCGCTCCCCGATCGGCGACTCGATGCCGGTCTGCGCGAACGTGATCGTCCAGTCGGCGATGTCGGTGGACAGCAACTCGGTCCGCCCGCCCCGCAGTACGAAGTCGTTGGACGCCGTCTCCTCGTAGTTGAGGAAGAAGTCCTTGATGTGGTGGGCCCCGTAGCCGAGGCAGAGGATGAACTCCGTGTGCCCGAAGTGCGCGTAGTAGCGCATGACGTGCCAGATCAGCGGGCGCGGCCCGACCATCGCCATCGGCTTGGGCACGTCGTCGGAGGTTCCGTTGCGCATGCGCATCCCGTAACCGCCGCAGAACAGGACGACCTTCATGCCGTGACCTCCTTCAAGACGCCCTCGACAATGCTCAGTTCGGGGATCGGAAAGACCAGCCGGCCGCCCCACTCGTGCACGAACGACAGCTGCTCGACCAGCTCGGCCCGCAGGTTCCACGGAAGGACGAGGACGTAGTCCGGCTTGTCGGCGGCTATCTGCTCGGGCGGCAGGATCGGGATGCGGGTGCCCGGGGTGAACCTGCCGTGCTTGTACGGATTGCGGTCGACCGTGTACGCGAGCAGGTCGGGCCGGATGCCGCAGTGGTTGAGCAGGGTGTTGCCCTTGCCCGGGGCGCCGTAGCCGACGACCGTCTCGCCGCGCTCGGCCGCCTCGATGAGGAACCGCAGCAGGTCCCGGCGCACCTTGGCCACCCGGGCGGAGAACTCGCTGTACCCGGACAGCTCCTGGAGCCCGGCGGCCTTCTCCCGGGCCAGCACGTCGGCCACCCGCTGCGACGGCTCCCCCGCCACCTCGGCCGGTCGCGCCCACAGCCGGATGGAGCCGCCGTGCGTGGGCAGCAACTCGACGTCCACGAGGGCGAGTCCGCCACTCGCGAGGGCCCGGATCGCGGAGGCGACCGTGTAGTACTGGAAGTGCTCGTGGTAGATCGTGTCGTACTGGTTCTCCTCGATCAGGGTCAGCAGGTGCTGCACCTCGATGGAGACCCAGCCGTCGTCGGCGACCAGCGCGCGCAGCCCCTGGGTGAAGCCGACCACGTCGGGGATGTGCGCGTACACGTTGTTGGCCACGACCAGGTCCGCCGGGCCGTGCTCGGCGCGGACGGCCGAGCCGGTGTCGGGGCTCAGGAACTCCGTGAGCGTGGGCACCCCCGCCTCCCGCGCCGCGGCACCGACGTTCACCGACGGCTCGACGCCCAGGCAGCGGATCCCCCGGTCCACCACGTGCCGCAGCAGGTACCCGTCGTTGCTCGCGACCTCGACCACGAAGGCGTCGGGCCCGAGATCCACCCGCCGCACGGCATCCGCGACGAACGTGCGCGCGTGCTCCACCCAGGAGGTCGAGTACGACGAGAAGTAGGCGTACTCCTTGAACGTCTCCTCCGGCGTGATCAGCGGCGGGATCTGCGCGAGCCAGCAGTCGGTGCAGACCCGCAGGTTCAGCGGGTACGTCTGCTCCGGCCGGTCCAGTTGGTCCGCGGCGAGAAAGCTCTCACATGGTGGTGTCGCCCCGAGATCGACGACGCTCGTCATCGCCTCCGAGCCGCAGAGTCGGCATCGTGTCATCCGCTGTCCCCATCCCCCCTGCTCGCGCGGGTGTCCCCACCGCGAGCCAGTGCTGACCGACCCGCGATCGCGGTGCGGTACTCCTCCAGCAGACGCTCCAGGCCGACGGCCGGGCTGAATCCCTGCTCGTAGCGGCGCCGGGCCGCCTGCCCCATCTCCCGGTTGCGGTCCGGCTCGGACGCGATCCGGCGTATGCAGGACGCGAGCGAGGCGGGCTCGCCCGGCCGGTGCAGCAGCCCGGTGACGCCGTCCTCGACGAGTTCGACGAAGGCGCCGTGGCCCGCGGCGACGGTCGGGACCCCGGCCGCCATCGCCTCCACGACCACCAGGCCGAACGCCTCCAGCCACGTCGAGGGAGCCACCACGGCGACCGACCGCGCGATGGCCTTCCGGCACTCCGCCCCGTCCAGCAGGCCGACGTAGCGCACGTCGTCCCGGCCCGCGGCCCAGGCGGTCACCTCCGGCTCCAGCGGCCCGGTGCCGGCGATCACGAGCGGTACGCCGACACCGCCGCTCGCCGCGATCTCGTCCCACGCGGTCATGAGCAGCCGCACGCCCTTGGCCTCCGCGAGCCGGCCGAGATACAGCACGTGCTCGCCGTCACCCGTTCGGCAACTGCCCGGCTCCGGCACGAAGTTGTGCTTCACCGCCAGCCGCTCGGCCGGCATGCCGGAGCGCACCAGGACGTCACGCTGCGCCGCGGAGATGCAGAGGAACCGCTCCACGCCGGACCACCACCGCCGCCGGTTGACCGACAGGCTGACCGCGAGCGGCACCGTCGCCAGGCGGGAGTTGCGGTAGCAGCCGTGCCGGACGGCGGGCAGCGGCGTCGATCCGACGCACTCGGTGCACGGCCGGCCGTCCCGCTGGAGCGTGCCGGGCGGGCAGACCTGGGTGTAGTTGTGCAGCGTGGCGACGGCGGGCACGTCGGCGTCGGCGCAGGCGGCGAGCACGGCGGGCGACAGGAGCGGGAAGACGTTGTGGACGTGCACCACGTCCGGCCGCTCCGCGCGCAGCCGGGCGGCGAGTTCCGTACGCACCGCCGGGTTCCACGGCACGAGGAGCGGCACCGCGACCTTGCCGAGGAGGGAGCGGGCGCCGATGTCGTCGCTGCGCCGCTCGAACACCTCGACCCGGTGGCCGGCCGCGCGCAGCAGCTCCACCTCCTGGTCGACGACCTTGTTCTCCCCGCTCGGCTGCGCCGAGTTGTAGCGGTTGTGCACCACGAGAACGTGCATGCTCAGTTCACCTCCGCTCTACGGGCCCAGCGCGGGACGTGCCGTCGAGAGACTTCGGGCAGCGCGAGCGGAGCGGCCTGGGCGGGGGCCGCCAACAGCGAGGCGGCCAGGGCCAGATGGAGCAGATACGGCGAGGCGTCGCCGAGACCGGCCTCGGTGTACGAGGCGATCGCGCAGTAGCTGATCAGGAAGATCGCGCAGGCCCTCTCCAGCGACGGTGGCCGGAGCAGGGCGACGCCGCCCAGTACGACGACGACCGCCGCGACGAGGGTGACGCCGATCAGACCCTGCTCGTTGTAGACGGCCAGCCAGCTGTTGTCGATCGGCAGCCCGCCGAACGACTTGTCGCCCAGGCCCACGCCGAACACCTGCTCCGCGGTCGACCGGGGCGCGGCCAGCAGGGCGTTCCAGACCTTGGCCCGGCCGGTGAGACTGGAGAAGTTCTCCTGGCTCTGTCCGCGCAGGAACCACGACTGCAACGCGGAGGCGAACCCCACCGCGGCCACCACGGCGCACAGCACCGCCCAGGTGAAGAACCGGCGGGCCGCAGCGCTGGTCAGGATGAGCGAACAGATCGCCAACGCCAGTCCGATGAACAGGCCGAGCGTGGCCGTCCGGGTGTGGGTCAGCGCGAGCAGCACGAAGGACGGCACGATGACCAGCACGGCGCTGGTCCTGTCGACCCGGCGGCCCACGACGAGCAGCACGGTGAGCCCGATGATCACCGCCGCGTACTGCCCGATCTGCGGCGGGGTGAGCGGCCACAGGGCGCCGACGAGGCGTCCGCCGTAGAGGCCGGGCAGGGCCGCGCCCGGGGAGACGACCAGGCCTGCGGCCACCGATCCGAGTACCGCGAAGTACATCCGGATGTGGTAGCGGACGAACGTCAGGCCGCCGTCCCACCAGCGGGTGAGCAGCCACAGGGTGCCGATGAAGAGGGCCAGCCGGCCGCACCGGAACAGCGCGCCGAGCCCGGACTCCAGGCTCGCGCTGGCGATCACGCTCGACACCAGCAGCAGGGTGAGCAGGAGCACGTAGGCGCTGGGCCGGACGCGCAGCCGTTGGTTGACCACGAGTGCCAGCGCGAACGCGGCGACCAGCGAGCCCATCGTGACCATCTGGATGAGGGAGCGGGGCAGCGGGACGATGGTCTTCGCCCCGGCGGAGCCGAGCGTGTTGAGGATCAGCAGCCCCCACACGATGCCGACGGTCTTCGGTGTGCCGGCCGGGCGCGGTGCGGCGCCGGGCAGCGTCCCCGCCGTGTCCGGTCCGCGCGTCAGGTTCTCCCCCATCTCAACCACCGGCCTGAAGGTCGAGGGTGCTGCCCTTGTCCTGTAGATACGGCGCCGCCTGCCACTGCCCGAAGTCGAGCACCCGGCTCTGGTCCTGGGCGACGAACTTCCACGGCCCGACGTAGGCGTTGTCGTGCCAGCGGTTGTGCTGCTTCTCGGTGATGGCGTCGGCCACCTGCTCGCCCTTGTACGGCGACCAGTCCGGATAGGTGCCGTAGTTGGACAGCACCGCCATGCGGTCGCACATCTCCGTGCACTTGACGACGGACTCGTCGAGCACGAAACGGTTGCCATGGATGTCCACCCGCTGGGTCTTCCACCGGCAGTCGGAGTAGAGGGGTGCCTTGGCGATGGCCGGCTTCGCGCAGCTGGCGGTCTTCTTCACCAGCAGCGTGCAGTCACCGGACGAGGTGTTGGCCGGGCTGTTGCAGAACCGGTCGGCGTTCTCCCAGAGGGTGATCCCGGACCAGTTGTTCTCCAGCACGTTCCGGTAGATCTCGATCTTGTCGGTGCGGGCCTTGATCCGTGGTTCGCCGCCGGACTCGGACAGGTAGACGGTCGCGTATGGGAAGTTGTCGCCGCTGTCGGCCGCCTTACGGCCCTCGACCCAGTTGTTCCGCCGGATCGTGTTGTCCCGGATGACCGCGTTGTAGCTGGTCTCGTAGATCAGTGCGGCACCGTCGTTGGCCTCGATCACGTTGTTCTCGATGCGGAAGTCGTTGTTGTTGGTGTCCGCCCACAACCCGGTGCCGCGGTTGTCGTGCACCCAATTGCCGCTGATCTCGGCGCCGTTGACCTCCCAGAACTTGATGCCTCCGGTGCAGCCGCAACCCTCCCGCTTCCGCTCCCAGTCACCGGTGTTGTTGCCCGTGATCTCGTTGCCCTCGACCACCAGGCCGGTGATACGGCCGCTGCCCTTGTACGCGTTCATGCCGTACTGGCCGTTGTCCCGCAGGCAGTTGGCGCGGACCTGCTGGCGGGCACCGGCCATCAGACCGGCGCCGGAGTTGTTCTGGATCGAGGAGTTCTCGATCACCCATCCGTCGGCCGAGTCGTGGTTGACCACGCCCTCGTCCTGCGGCGCGACGAAACCCTGCACGGTCAGGTAGCGGATGGTGACATCGGGGGCGGTACCGGTGAACGCGTACTGGTTCTTCTTCCGGCCGTCGAGCACCGCGCCCGGCGCACCGAGGTAGTGGTCCCCCTTCTTGGGGATGACCTGGGCGTAGCGGTCCGGGTCGAGCCTGTGCTTGCCGGGCCGGAGCCAGAACGTGGTGTTCGGAGGGCTGCTCTTGGTCTTCGCCGCCAGGTCACCGACCACCGCGGGGTCGACGGTCACCGCGCCCGCCGGTGCCTTCGCCGGCCCGGCCGCGGGGTTGGCGCACACCCGGGCCACGGACCGGGCGGCGGACGTGGACGTGGACGGCGCGGCGGTCGGCTTCGTCGTGGCCGGGGCGCTCGACGTGCTCTCGCAGCCGGTCGCCGTCAGCAGGGCCAGCGCCAGCGGTGCCGCCGCCAACGCCCAGTGCCGCCGGTTGATCCTCACGCGCCCCCCTGGCCGCGGAACCCGAGCACGGTGGTGAACCCGGCCACGCCGTCGGCGAAACCGGTGCCGACCAGCGTGGTGGTGGGTTCCTTGCGCCCGAATCCGGCGGAGTACCAGCCCAGCGGCGGGTCCGTCTCGCCGCGATGCGCCTGCCAGGACAGCTGCTCCGGCAGGTCGAGTACGGCGGAGCGGTCCTCGCCGTCGCAGGTCCAGGTGAGCACGGCCCGGTGTCCCGCGAGGTCCGCGGCGATCGTCGGGCCGAGGTGAAATGCCAGGCGCACGGCCCGCCGTGGGCCGCGGACCTCGTCGACAATCCGCAACTCCCGGCTCACGTCGGTCAGTTCGACCTCGCGGCGGTGCACGGAACCCTGGTAGCCGTCGTGCTCGGCGGCCCAACGGGCCACCCCCACACCGGAGTTGTCCACGTCCAGGACGCGGGTGCCGGCGTGCCGGGTCCACAGGAACGGGCCGCCGGAGACGGACTGGTCACCGCCGTCCACTTGCAGGGTGTTGTGGCCGAGGGTCGAGCGGAAGTACTGCCGCCACGCGGGCTGCCCGTGGTAGCAGTACGTCCCCGGGTCGGCGAGCACGTCCACCCCGTCGTGCCGGACCTCCACGGACAGCGCGTCGGCGTGGGCATGCGCGGCGATGGACAGGAAGCCGTGCGGACCGCCGTCGCAGCGGCACCAGATCTCCTCAGGACCGCGCAGGACGGTGAGCCCCGCGTCGGCGAAGCGGTCGGGCCTGATCGCCGGGCGGGCGGTTCCGTCCTTCGCGTACGGCCGGACGAGCGCGGCCAGCAGCGGGGTGCGGACGTCGGTGCCGGTGACCGCCGGCCACCAGTCGAGGCGGCCGAACACGGCGTCGCCCGTTGCCAGGAGCGAGCCCCAGCGGTCGGTGCTCTCACCGTCCAGGATCAGGCCGTATCCGTCGTCCGCGTCCCCCTGGCGGGGCGGTCGCAGCCGGTTGTCCACTACGGCCGCCAGGGCGTCGGTCATCCGCAGCAGCACCAGCCGGAGCGACTCGGGCACCGGCACATCGGCGGCATCGGCCTCGGCCACCGCGGCCAGGCCGAGTTCCAGCACGAGTCCGTGATATTCGGTGGCCAGCTCGCGGTTGAGGCCGGAGTCGAAGGTGTTGGCACGCAGCTCCCGCTCCAGCGAGCGCAGCGCGTCCGACCGCCAACGCGCCGACGAGGGGAACCAGTTGAACACGCAGGCCGCGGCGAACTGCCCGGCGGTCTCCGCGATGACGTGGTTGTTCGCCGAGGAGCCCCGGCTGGGGAAGGCGGCCAGCCAGCGCTGGTGGTGCCAGATCTGGTTCAGCGCGACCGGGTTGTCCTCGAACAGATCGGCCGCGCCCGGCCAGCCGTCGAGCAGCCGACGGACCCACACCCAGGACAGCAGCCGGATGCCCAGCTCGATGCCGCTGATCCAATGCACGCCTTGCAGCGGCGGGTTGGCCGCCCACCACGACCGCAGATGGGCGGCGACGCGCTCGGCGTACCGCTCGTCGCCGGTGACCGCGTAGGCGGCGGCGAGCACGGTGAGGTGCTGGTGCCGGGACGGCTCCCAGATCTGCTTGATGTCCCCGGCCACGTCCTCGTCGCGGTACGGCACGTCGAAGGCGTAGCCCGACGGGGCCCGGCACCCGGTCTTCGGGTCGTAGGACCAGTCCGGGTCGATGAGGTCGTCGCGGACCACCCCGAAGAACTCAGCGTGCCCGGCCATCAGTTGGTCCGCCTCGGCGACGAGCCGTTTCACGGCGTCCGGCGGCACCTCGGCGACCGTGCCCGCGGGCAGGACGGCGGTGAACCGGGCGCCGGTGACGGCCGGACAGGCGGGCGGCGCCGACCGCCAACGCCGCCTGCGCACGGCGTCGCCCGCCCGGCCCGCGACCTCTCGCGGCCCCATCCGGGACAGCCGCCGCAGGTACCAGCCCGCACTCATGGTCATGGCGTCCTCGCCAGCGTCACCGGCGCGCCGCCGCCCAGGCCGGCCTGCACGGCGAGGGTGGCCGCCGTGGTGGCGACCAGCGACTCCAGCGGCACCGGCATCGGTCCGCCGGTCCGAACCGCCTTGATGAACGCGGCCAGTTCGGCGTTCTGGCCCTTGTCCCGGGCCTTGGGCAGCCGCGAACTGACCCACTTCTTACGGCCGTACACCGAGGCCTTGACGAAGTCGTCGAGCCGCAGCACCTTGCCGTCCGCGACCAGGTCCAGGGTCTCCTTGGGGAAACCGGGGGCGCCGGTGGTGACGTAGCTGATGGTGGCGGTGGAGCCGTCCGGGTAGCGCAGGACGACCTGGAGGTCCTCGTTGCCGGGCGCGGCCGTCGCGTACACGGAGACCGGGTCGGCGTCGAGCAGCCAGCTCGCCGTGTCGATGAAGTGTCCGCCCTCGCCGGCGAACCGCGAGCCCTCGGCGCCCTGTTGGAGGTACCAGCTGCCGTGCTGGAGCTTGCCCGCGTTGACGAGGTAGCGCAGGCTCGCCGGACCGGTCCGGGTGCCGAACCGCTCCCTGGCCTCCTGGAGCAGCGGCGCGAACCGGCGGTTGAAGCCCACCTGGAGCCGGTCGTTGCCGGACTCCTCCACCGCCGCGAGGACGCCGGCCAGTTCATCCTCGGTGAGGGCCAGGGGCTTCTCCACGAACACCGTCTTGCCGGCCAGCAGCGCCTGCCGGGTCAGTTCGGCGTGCGAGCTGTGCCGGGTGACCACGAACACCGCGTCGATGGACTTGTCGCCGAGCACGGCATCGAGGTCGGTGGTCGCCTCGGCGAAGCCGAACTTCCGCTGCGCGTTGGCCGCGGACAGCGCCGTCGTGGTGACGACGGTCGACAGCTCGACGCCCTCGCGCTGGGCGAGGTGCGGCAGCAGCATCGACGTCGCGTAGTTGCCCGCACCTACGAAAGCGAGCCGCACCGGCGTCTTGGCGGACCGGGCCGGGGCGACGGTTGCGCCGGTGCGCCGCACCTCGGGCACGGACACCTCCGGGGCCGCCGACTCCCCTTGTTCCTCCGCCTGTTCGGGGTAGCGGAACAGCACGGCCACGGCCTTGAGTTCGCCGTCCTTCAGGCTCTGGTAGGTCTCCACGGCGTCGTCGAAGTCGGCGATGTGGGAGACCAGCGGCTCCACGTCGACCCTGCCGCGGGCGAGGAGATCGAGGAAGCACGCCAGGTTGCGGCGCTCGGTCCAGCGCACGTAGCCGATCGGGTAGTCGCGGCCCTCCAGCTCGTACGACGGGTCGTAGCGCCCGGGGCCGTAGGAGCGCGAGAAGCGGACGTCGAGTTCCTTCTCGTAGTACGCGTTCCACGGCAGGTCGAGGCGGCACTTGCCGATGTCGACGACCCGGCCGCGGTCCCGCGCGAGCCGGGCGGCCAGCTCGACGGGCTGGTTGCTGCCGCCGCCTGCGGCGAGGAACACCTGGTCCACGCCGTGTCCGTCGGTGAGTTCGGCGACGGCGGCCTCCACGGCCGGGGACGCGGGGTCGCCGCAGGCCGCGGCGCCCAGGCGCTCGGCGAGTTCGCAGCGCGTCGGGTCCGGGTCGGCTCCGACCACGCGGACTCCGGCTGCGGTGAGGAGCTGGACCACCAGCTGCCCGATCAGTCCGAGGCCGATGACCAGCGCCACCTCGCCGAGCTGCGGCTCGCCCTGGCGTACGCCCTGCATCGCGATCGAGCCGACGGTGCCGAAGGCCGCGTGCCGCGGCGCGAGTCCGTCGGGGACCGGGGCGTAGAGGTTCTTCGGCACCCAGTTCAACTCGGCGTGCAGCGCGTGCTCGTTGCCGGCGCAGGCCACGAGGTCGCCGACCTTCACGTCGTCGATCCCGGAGCCGACCTGCTCGACCACCCCGCACAGCGAGTAGCCCAGCGGCGTGTAGGAGTCCAGCTTGCCCATCACCTTGCGGTAGGTGGCGGGCACCCCGTTGGTGGCCACGCTCTGCATGACCTTGGCCACCTGGTCCGGCCGGGAGCGGGCCTTGCCCAGCATCGACATGCCGGCCTCGGAGACCTTCATGAGCTCGGTGCCGGTGGATATCAGCGAGTAGGCGCTGCGGACCAGCACACCGCCCGGCTTGCACCCCGGTACCGGAACGTCGAGCACCGCCAGCTCGCCGCTCTTGTAGTTCTGTACAACCTGCTTCACCAGAACTCCTGTTTTCTAAGCCGTCGTCCGAGCGCTCTGGGCGGAGCCAGAGGTCGCGTCGCGATACCAGTACTCGAGGGTCAGTACGTGCCAGAGGTGTTTGGAGTAGTCCGCCTGTCCGGCGGCGTCCTCTGCGACCATGCGTGCCAGCGCGTCGCGGCGCAGGAGCCCGGAGTTGACGAGCACGCCGTCGTTGACCACCTCGCGCACCAGCGGTGCCAGGTCGCGGCTCATCCAGGCGCGCAGCGGGGCGCTGAACAAGCCCTTGGGCCGGTACACGATCTCCTTGGGCAGTACCGAGGTGGCCGCTTCCTTGAGGGCGGCCTTGCCCTGCCGGCCGACGATCTTGCGACTGCCGGGTATGGCGAACGCCGCCTTGACGACCTCGATGTCGACGTACGGCGTCCGGACCTCGGTCGACGCGGCCATGCTCGACCGGTCCGTGTAGGCGAGGTTCAGGCCCGGCAGGAACATGCGGGAGTCGGTCAGGCACATGCGGTTGACGAAGTCGTCGAGGTCGTTGTCCTGGTAGACGTCCGTGTGCTCGGTGATCACGTCGTCGACCGTCCCGGCCAGGTCCGGGTTGAGCAGGGCGAGCAGCTCGTCCTGGTCGTACATGGTGTAGCTGCGCCGGAACGCGGTCTCCTCGGGCAGATCGGCGAAGGAGAGGAACCGCTTCGCGAAACGCACCGACCGGTAGCCCCGGGTGGCCGAGGCGACCGGCAGCCGGTCCACGACCCCGGACACCCCGCGCCGCAACGGTCGGGGGACGCGCTGGTAGCGCAGCGCGAGCAGGTTCGCGAAGTGCTTGCGGTACCCCGCGAACAGCTCGTCCGCGCCCATCCCGGAGAGCATCACCTTGACCCCGGCCTCCCGGGCGGCCATGCAGATCAGGTACGTGTTGATCGCGGCGGGGTCGCCGATCGGCTCGTCCAGGCTGTACGTCATCTGCGGCAGCAGGTCGAGGACGTTCGGGGCGATCTCGATCTCGTGCAGGTCGACGCCGAACTGCTCGGCCACCTGCCGGGCGTAGCGCAGGTCGTCCGGCATCGCCTCGAACTTGGCGTCCTCGGCGCGGAATCCGATGGTGTAGGCGGAGATCCCGGGCTGGTGGCGGGCCGCCAGCGCGGTCAGATAGCTGGAGTCGAGGCCGCCGGAGAGGAAGGTCGCCACGGGTACGTCGGAGAGCAGGTGGCGCCGGGTCGACTCCTCGACGACGGCGGCGAGGTCGGGTTGTTCACCGGCCAGGGCCCGGTCCCGGCCCTCGGCGGCGACGTCCTTCAGGTTCCAGAACCGGCCGCGCTCCACCCGGCCGTCGGGCCGGCAGCGCAGCCAGCTCCCCGGCGGCAGCTTCTCCGCCTCGCGGAACGCGCAGCGGGAGTCCGGCACCCAGTAGTAGAGCAGGGAGGCCACCAGCGCCGCGTGGTCCACCTCCAGCGACTTGCCGGTCGCGGCGGCGAGCGCCTTGAGCTCGGAGGCGAACATCAGGCCCTCGCCGCGCCGGAGCAGGAACAGCGGCTTGATGCCCAACTGGTCGCGGGCCAGCACCAGTTCACCGGTCCGCTCGTCGAAGACGCCGAACGCGAACATGCCGCGCAGCCGGGGCAGGCAGTCCGTGCCCCAGCGCCGCCAGGCCTCCAGGACCACCTCGGTGTCGGAGGTACCGCGGAAGCGCACCCCGGTCGCCTCCAACTCGGCGCGCAGCTCGGGCGCGTTGTACAGCTCGCCGTTGTACGTCAGGGCGAGGCCGTCCGAGACCATCGGCTGGGCGCCGGTCTCGGACAGGTCGATGATGGACAACCGGCGGTGCCCGAGCTGCACTTCGCCGTCACCCAGGGGGTGCCCGTAGCGGCCCGCGCCGTCCGGGCCCCGGTGGGCGAGGGTGTCGGTGAGCCGGTCGGTCACGGCCTTTCCGTCCGGCCATCGGTACGTGCCCGCGATGCCACACACGTCTACCGCACCTCCTGGTCGTTGTCCGGGACCCGTGCGGCCCGTATCGGCTGCCGTTCGGTGAGCCGTCGGCCGGTCGCGTTCTGCCAGGTCGGCCGCTCGCTCCGGCCGCGCAGCGCGTTGGCCAGCCCGTCCCACAGCGTGCCGTCGGTCCGGTCGCGCGGATCGGGGTCGATCAGCACCACACCGATCACCGGGATGTGCTGGTCCGCGAGTTGCCGGGCCACGGTGTGCAGCCATGCGGCGCTGCCGTGCCCGGCCCGCACGACGAGCACGGTCCGGGAGCCGAGGTGCTGGAGGTCGGTCCACGCCGTACCGGGCGCCACCGAGCCGACACCGATCCGCTGCTCCTGCGGGGACACGGTGGCGGCCTTTTCGCCGCCGACCACGGTGGGGTCCCCCGGTTTCGGGCGGCGGCCCGAGAGCTGCGTGCCGGGGAGACCGTCGACGACGGTCACCGGACCGTCCTCCCCCAGGGCCCGGGCGAGACCGAGGGCGATCACGGCCGTGCCGCGCGCGCAGCCCAGTTCCAGGAGCGACAGCGGTTCCGCCGAGCCGCGCGCGGTGCGGGCCAGTGTCGTGGTGAGCCGTTCGCGTGCCACCCGGGTCCGCCGCCGCTGCCACAACCTGCCGGATCGGCGGGGCAGTTCCGCGATGACCGAGGCGCCGAGGTTCGCCGCGATGTCCCGCCGCAGCACGGGCCGGTCCGCGACGACCACGCCGACCGCGGCCAGCGCGAGCCCGAGGAAGAGCCCGAGGACGAGTCCGATCACGGCGTTGGTGGCGGCGGCCTTGGGCAGGGAGTGCCGCACCGCGCGCGGTGCGTCCACGATCTGCGTGCCGGCGACGAGTTGGGGCGCGCCGACGCGCGCCTCCTCGGCGCGTTGGCCGAAGTCGGAGATCTGTGAGGTGAGTTCGGCCCGCCGGGCGAAGAGCGATTCGAGGTTCGCCGAGTCCTTCGGGTCGGTGTCGAGCGTCCGGCCGGCGATCGTTTTGTTGACGCCGGCGAGTTCCGCCTGCATCCGGTCACGCTGGTCGAGCAGGCCCTGGGCGTTGGCGTTGGCGATGGCCTGGATGCGCTGGGCGTGGTCCGCGACGAACGCCTCGGCCAGGGCCTTGGCCCGGGCCACCGCTTCCGCGTCGGTCTTGCCCGTCACATCGATCTCAAGGACGTTGTTGGTCAGTCCGGTGCCCCGGTAGTCCTTCATGAAGTCCTCCGGTTTTTCCGGGGACTTGAGGATCCGCAGCGCCTGGCCGGCGATCCGCGAGGTCCCCAGCAGCTGGGCGTCGGTGCGGATCAGCGTTCCGGTGTCGTTCGGCTGGTCCTCCTGATGCGCGACGAGCACCTTGGTCACCGCGGCCGGTGCCGGCGGCAGCAGGACCGCCACGGCCGCGCCGCTCAGCAGTCCGAGCAGGGCCATCGCGGACCAGAGCCGGCGGCGTCTGCGGACCGCGACCACCAGCGCCTGCACGTCGAGGAGCGGAGTGGTCGCCGACGACTCCGAAGTCGTGTTCGTCATCACGCCGAACCTCCCGTCGCGTGGCCGTGCACCGCGAACGTCAAAGTGGCCTCGTCCGATGGACGGTCGGCGGTCCGCGTCGGACGGGTGGTGCGTACCGTGCCGGCGACGACGACGCCGACGACCTCGTGGCCGCCGTCCGCGCATGCCTCGGCGATGTCCGCGAGTTCCTCAGCGGTCCGGCTGCCCGCGCCGACGACGACCAGGGCACCGGACTCCGTGTCGCGGTCCCGGTCCGGCACGACCGGCCGGTCCACCGAGACCTCCACCACCCGCAGCAGCGGATCGCCCGTGGCCTCGGCGACGAGCTGCCCGGCGGCCCGGTGGGCGACCTCGTCGCCTTCCGGTACGACGACCAGCAGCCGCCGGGGGGCGGGCAGTTGGTCTCTCAGGCGAGTGCACACCCGCCGGTAGCGGATCCGTCTGTCCGCCTCGTCGCCGGACCGCTGCGGGGTCGGTATGTCCCACCGGGTGTCGACGCCGAGGAGCCGACGGATCCGGGACCACGGGCCACGGCTCTCCGGCCGGTGCCCGCTCCGTTCACCGGGCACGTCGACGGTGCCGAGGAGGGCCGAGCCCAGCGCCGCGGCGATCTCCGGTTCGGTGCGCGGCCGGCGGCTCACCCGTGCGGCGGCGAGATGGCCGATGACCGCGAGCAGGAGGAACAACAGCGCCCCGCCGACGGTCAGTTGCATCCTCGTCGGCGCCGCCGCGCCGGTCGGCCGGGGCGCCGGCCCCATGACGACCATGTTGGCCTTGCCGGTTGCCGACGGGGCGGCCTCTTCGAGCTTCTTCATGGCATCCTGCAGCGCGGTGCGCAGCCCTTCCAGTTCGGTGCGGGCCTGCACGCTCTCCACGGTCTGCCCCGGATCGGCCGCGCCGGCCAGGTCGCTGATGCGGCGGTTGGTGTCCGCCACCTGCTTCCGCAGCGCCTCCGTCTCCGTGGCCGCCGCGGGGTCGATGCTGCCGCCGGCGACACGCACGGCGAAGGTGACGAACTGCTGGGCGACCTGGTCGGAGAGCCGCTGCGCGCGCTCCGGGGTGTCGGCCGTACCGGAGATCTTGATGATGTTCCCGTCGTCGGCCTTGGCGCTGACCTGGTCCTTCAGGTCGGCGCCGCTGACGCCCTTCCAGCGGAGCGTGGCGGCCGCGCGGTCGGCCACCTCGGAACTGGTCGCGATGTCCACCTGGGTCAGCAGTTCGCGCTCGTCCCACTGGCCCGGCAGCAGCACGGATGCCGCCGCCGTGTACCGCGGCGGCAACAGCAGCACCGAGGTGCCGTAGCCGACGAGCGCACCCACTACGGCGAGTACGGCCAGAAGCCGCCACCGCCGACGGAGAATCCGTCCGATCGTGACCAGACGGATCGTGTCCTCATTCAATGGTGCGGCCTCTTCCCCGTACGGACCGGCCCGCCCGCCGACACCGGGGCTTGGTCCCGGCTGGCGGCGGCGTAGGCGGCGAGCAGCGACGCTTGCGAGTTCTGCCAGGACAGCGGGCCGCTGATCCGCTCCTGGCCGGTCTTGCCCATCCGGGCCCGCTTCTGCGGATCGTCGAGGAGCAGCGCGATGAGCTTGGCGAACTGGGCCTCGTCGTCGTCGGGCGCGTAGACGGCGGCGTCACCGGCGGAGACGCGCGCCTCCTTGAGGTCGAACGAGACGATCGGCCGTCCCATCGCCATGTACTCCAGGACCTTGTTCATGGTCGACACGTCGTTGAGCGGATTGCACGGGTCGGGGGAAAGGCACACGTCCGCGGTGCACAGGTAGCGCACCAGGTCGGCGTCCGGGATGCGCCCGGTGAACTGCACCTGCTCGGACAGACCCAGCTGCCGGGCCAGCTCCACCATCGCGTCGAAGGCGTCGCCGGCGCCGACGAAGACGGCGTGCCAGTCGGTCCGCCCGAGCTCGTCGCGCAGTTTCGCCAGGGCCCGCAAGGCGTAGTCGACGCCGTCCTGCGGGCCCATGACGCCGAGGTAGCACAGCAGATGGGGCTTGCCGCGCTTCAACTCCGGCTCCGGCGGCACCGGTTGGAACCGGTCGGTCGCGGGCGCGCTGCGCACCACGAAGACGTCCTCCGGCCGCTTGCCGCCGCGGCTGAGCGCGACGTCCCGGTAGCTCTCGTTCGTGGCGAGCACGATGTCCGCGGCCCGGTAGGTCCGCCGCTCCAGCGCGCACACGGCGCGGTAGAGCAGGTCCTCGCCGCGGTCGAACCGGGAGAGGTACAGCTCGGGTACCAGGTCGTGCTGATCGAAGACGAACCGGGCGCCGCGCCGCTTCAGCCACAGTGCGGGCAGGAACAGCAGGTCGGGCGGGTTGCAGGCGTGGACCACGTCGACCGGGCCGACCTTGCGGGCCAGCCGGACCGTGTGCCAGAGCGCCGTTCCGTACTCCCGCAGGTAGCCGGCCGGCCCTCCGGTGGCCGCGCGCAACGGGTAGCGGTGGATCCGCACCCCGTCGATCACCGCTTCCGGTTCCGTGTCCCGTTTCTCCCCCTGGGGGCAGATGACGTGCACTTCCCAGCCCGCGTCGCGCAGGGTGGTGCACTCCTGCCACACCCGCCGGTCGAACGGCACCGACAGGTTCTCCACCAGGATCAGCGCACGCCGGTTCGTCCCGTCGCCGCTGTTCGCTTTACCAGGCAAGGCCCATGTACCCCGGTTCGGTCCGGCGCGCGTCGGCGTCGGGAAGGTGGATGAGGTCGACGATCGCCGGGACGCCCGCGTGGGGCAGCGCCGACAGCACGGCCGGATCCTTGGTCCCGACCAGGCACACCTCGGCGTGCTCCAGCACCTCGTCGACGGAGTCGGCGAGCAGCTGCGCGAGATGCGGCAGCCGGCTCTCGATGTACTCGCGGTTCGCGCCGAGCAGCCGGGAGAGGCTCACGTTGGCGTCGTAGATCTTGAGGTCGTAGCCCTTGCCGAAGAGTCTCTCCGCCAGCTCGACGAGCGGGCTCTCTCTGAGGTCGTCGGTGCCGGGTTTGAAGGACAGCCCGAACATTCCCACCCGGCGCTTGCCGGTGCGCTCGACCAGGTCCACCGCGCGCTGGAGATGGTCCGAGTTGGAGGCCAGCACGTGGGAGAGGATGGGCACCGAGACGTCGGCCCGCTGCGCCGCGTAAACCAGGCTGCGCAGGTCCTTGGGCAGGCAGGAGCCGCCGAACGCGAAGCCGGGCCGCAGGTAGGCGGGGCTGATGTTCAGCTTGCGGTCGGCCAGGAACACGTCCATCACCTGGTGCGAGTCCACCCCGAGCGCCTGGCACACCGAGCCCAGCTCGTTGGCGAAGCCGATCTTGAGGCCGTGGAACGCGTTGTCCGCGTACTTGATCGCCTCGGCGGTCGGGACCGGAACCCGGAACACCTCGCCGGGCAGGCCGTCGTAGAGCGCCGTCACCGCGTCGCCGCTCGCCGGGTCGAGCTCGCCGATGACGGTCTTGGGCGGGTCGAAGAAGTCCTGGACGCTCGTGCCCTCGCGCAGGAACTCCGGGTTGACCGCGACCCCGAAGTCCACCCCGGCCGTGCCGCCGACGTTCTTCTCCAGGATCGGCACCAGCAGGTTCAGGCAGGTGCCCGGGAGCATGGTGCTGCGGAACACGACGGTCTGGCGCCCGCCCCGTTCGGCGAGCGCGGCGCCGATCTGTTCGGTGACCCGCTCCAAGTACGTGGTGCACAGGCTGCCGTTGGGCTCCGACGGGGTGCCCACGCAGATCAGCGATATCTCGCTGCCCATGATCGCCTCGTGGACATCACCGGTGGCGCGGAGCGCTCCGGTCCGTACGACCTCGGCGATGAGCTCGCCTATTCGCTCCTCGACCACGGGGGCCTTGCCGTCGTTGACCAGGTCGACCTTCACCTGGTTCACGTCCACCCCGATGACCTCGTGCCCCATGCTGGCCAGGCACGCGGCCGATACGCAGCCCACGTAGCCGAGCCCGAAAACGCTGACTCTCATGCTCCGTCCCTCCCCCCAGTCAGGCCCTTGCGGCCTGCGGTCCGCGCGTCGGTCGGTCGACCCCCGCGCATCAGTAGGCCCCCTGCCCGTGGAGCACGGCACGCAGCGTCTTCCACAAGATCACCGTGTCCAGGGCGAGCGACCAGTCCTCCACGTAGCGCAGGTCGAGGCGGACCGCCTCCTCCCACGGCAGATCGCTGCGTCCGCTGATCTGCCACAGGCCGGTGAGCCCTGGCTTGACCAGCAGCCGCCGCCGGATGTCCGGGCCGTAGGCGGCGGATTCCTCCGGCAGCGGGGGCCGCGGTCCGACGAGCGACATCGATCCGGTGAGCACGTTGAAGAGCTGCGGGAGCTCGTCGAGCGAGTACCGGCGCAGCACCGCTCCGACCCGGGTCACCCGCGGATCCCGGCGGAGCTTGAACAGCAGGCCCGCGCCCTCGTTCCGGTCGGCCAGGTCCGCGCGTGCCCCGTGGGCCCCGGTGACCATGGTGCGGAACTTGACGATGGTGAACTCGCGGCCGTCCTTGCCGACCCTGCGCTGGCGGTAGAGCACCCCGCCGCGGCTGTCCATCAGCACGAGCAGTCCGACGAGGAGCATCAGCGGAGCGAACAGCACCAGCAGAATCGTTGCGCCCAACCGGTCGACGACCCCTTTGATCGCCCGGCGGCCCCCGCTGAAGGTCGGCATGCTGACCCGCAGCAGCGGGATCCCGAGCACCGCGTCGACGTGCAGACGCGGGCCGGCCACCTCCATCAGCACGGGGGCCACGATCATCTCGGCGTCGCTGCCCTCGAGGTTCCAGGCCAGCCGCTGCAACCGGTCAGGTGACCAGTGCGGGTCCGGGGTGACCGCGACGACACGGTAGCCGTCGTGGTGGACGTGCTTGGCGACGTCCTCCAGCAGCCCTATGACCGGTACGCCGTCCAACTCGTCGCCGTCGAGCCCGTGTTGGTCACCGCCGAACCCGCGGCCGTCCGTCGTGCACACCGCCTCCACGCGCCAGCCGAGGTGCGGGAGCTTGCGGGTCCGGTTGATCAGGTCGCGCACGGTGGCGGGGCTCCCGGCGGCGAGCACCGGTCTGAGGCATCGTCCGTCGTTGCGCTGTTTGTGCAGCCAGAGGCGGAGCAGATACCGCTCGGTCATGGTGACGAGCGCGATCGCGGGGATCGCGACGAAGATCCAGAGCTTGATGTTGCGCGAGGTCAGCGCGATCCCGCCGAGCGCCAGGACGACGGTCGCCGTGAACAGCGAACGTCCCAACCGCCGGAATTCCTCGGCGCCTTGACCGAGCACTGCCGGAGCCCACGACCGGCTCACCGCAAGCGCTCCCAGCACGAGCAGCTGGGTGCCGAAGGCGAGAATCCCCCACTTCTCATGCCAGTTGGCCGCGTCCCGGGCCCCGAAGAAGTCACCGATCGACGCCACCACGAAGGCGGTGGCCACGGTGTCACTGATGATCACGGTACGGCGGTACCGCTGCTCCCAATCGGTCGCGGGCTGACTCATTGCCCCGTTCGCCAGACGCCCACGCGCCGACGGAAAAGGGTCGACTATTCCCCCCTGCCGCACAGAACCCCCCAAGGTCCCCAGTGGTCCGGCGTCGCCGCCTCACACTGTTTCGCCCCCTGCGGAGGGTCCCCGCCCCCCGCACTGTGCC
>NZ_JBLTJC010000046.1:0-42621 GCF_048158785.1 Streptomyces colwelliae
GCCTGCTGGGGGTAGCCGTAGCCGGGCTGGGGGGCGCCCTGCGGCGCCTGCTGGGGAGGCTGGCCGTAAGGACCCGGCTGACCGTACGGACCGGGCTGCTGAGGCTGCCCGCCGTACGGGCCCGGCTGGTTGTAGCTCATTTCTGGGTTCCCCTCCAGATGCTTATGTGATCCCGACATCCTGGCCCAGTCACAGGAACCGCACGGCATCGGGGGGCGCACCGTTACAGAACAAACGCGTTTCGGGACACCCCCGCGACACCCCTAAACTGGGCCCGTGACCGAGAACGCTCAGCAGCAGCCATCAGCGCCCGACTCAGAACTGCCGACCCAGTACGCGCCGGCCGAGGTAGAGGGGCCGCTGTACGAGCGCTGGGTGGAGCGGGGTTACTTCGAGGCGGACGCGAAGAGCGAGAAGCCGCCGTACACGATCGTCATCCCGCCGCCGAACGTCACGGGCAGCCTGCACCTCGGGCACGCCTTCGAGCACACGCTCATCGACGCCCTCACGCGCCGCAAGCGCATGCAGGGTTACGAGACGCTGTGGCAGCCCGGCATGGACCACGCCGGTATCGCCACGCAGAACGTCGTCGAGCGCGAGCTGGGCAAGGAGGGCAAGTCCCGCCACGACCTCGGCCGGGAGGCCTTCGTCGAGCGGGTCTGGCAGTGGAAGGGCGAGTCCGGGGGCCAGATCTCCGGCCAGATGCGCCGCCTCGGCGACGGTGTCGCGTGGTCGCGTGAGCGCTTCACCATGGACGAGGGCCTCTCCCAGTCCGTCCAGACCATCTTCAAGCGGCTCTACGACGACGAGTTGATCTACCGCGCCGAGCGCATCATCAACTGGTGCCCGCGCTGTCTCACCGCGATCTCCGACATCGAGGTCGAGTACCAGGACGACGACGGCGAGCTCGTCTCCATGAAGTACGGGGACGGTGACGAGACCATCGTCGTCGCCACGACCCGCGCCGAGACCATGCTCGGTGACACGGCCGTCGCCGTTCACCCCGGCGACGAGCGCTACAAGCACCTCGTCGGCAAGCTCATCAAGCTGCCGCTGACGGACCGTTCCATCCCGGTCGTCGCGGACGAGCACGTCGACCCCGAGTTCGGCACGGGTGCCGTCAAGGTCACCCCGGCCCACGACCCGAACGACTTCGAGATCGGCCAGCGGCACGACCTCCCGGCCATCACGGTCATGGACGAGCACGCCGTCATCACCGTCCCCGGCCCCTTCCAGGGCCAGGACCGCCTCGAAGCACGCTCCGCGATCGTCGCCGCCCTGCGCGCCGAGGGCCGGATCGTCGCCGAGAAGCGGCCGTACGCCCACTCGGTCGGCCACTGCTCGCGCTGCAAGACGACCATCGAGCCGCGGCTGTCCATGCAGTGGTGGGTCAAGGTCGCCCCGCTCGCGAAGGCGGCCGGCGACGCGGTCCGTGACGGCCGCGTCAAGATCCACCCCCAGGAGATGGAGAAGCGCTACTTCGACTGGGTCGACAACCTCCACGACTGGTGCATCTCACGGCAGTTGTGGTGGGGCCACCGCATCCCGGTCTGGTACGGCCCGAACGGCGAGGTCGTCTGCGTCGGACCCGACGACGAGGCCCCGGCCGGCGAGGGCTGGCACCAGGACACCGATGTCCTCGACACCTGGTTCTCCTCCGGCCTGTGGCCCTTCTCCACCCTCGGCTGGCCCGAACAGACCGAGTCGCTCGCGAAGTTCTACCCGAACTCCGTCCTGGTCACCGGCTACGACATCCTCTTCTTCTGGGTCGCCCGGATGATGATGTTCGGCCTCTACGCGATGGACGGCACCCCGCCGTTCCACACCATCGCCCTGCACGGCATGGTCCGCGACCAGTTCGGCAAGAAGATGTCCAAGTCCTTCGGGAACGCGGTCAATCCGCTCGACTGGATGGACAAGTACGGCTCCGACGCGCTCCGTTTCACCCTCGCGCGCGGCGCCAACCCGGGCGTCGACGTCCCGATCGGCGAGGACTGGGTCCAGGGCTCCCGCAACTTCGCCAACAAGCTCTGGAACGCGACCCGTTTCGCGCTCATGAACGGCGCGACGATCGAGGGCGAACTCCCGGTCGCCGACCGCCTGTCGGCGACCGACCGCTGGATCCTGTCCCGCCTGAACTCCACGGTCGCCGAAGTCGACGCGCTCTACGAGGACTACCAGTTCGCGAAGCTCTCCGACGCGCTGTTCCACTTCGCGTGGGACGAAGTCTTCGACTGGTACGTCGAGTTGTCCAAGACGACGTTCATGGCGGGCGGCGAACCGGCCGAGGTCTCCAAGCGCGTCCTGGGCGAAGTCCTCGACGTCACCCTGAAGTTGCTGCACCCGATCGTCCCGTTCGTCACGGAGACGCTCTGGACGACGCTGACGGGCGGCGAGTCGGTGGTCATCGCCGAGTGGCCGAAGGACAGCGGCTTCCGGGACGAGGCGGCCGAGCGTGAGATCGAGACGCTCCAGCAGGTCATCACCGAGGTCCGCCGTTTCCGCGCCGACCAGGGCCTCCAGCCCGGCCAGCGCGTCCCGGCCCGCCTCACGCTGGACGGCACGGCACTGGCCCCTCACGAGGCCGCCATCCGCCAGCTCCTCCGCCTCCAGCCGGAAGGCGACGCCTTCGTGGCGACGGCGACCCTCCCGGTCGGCGGCGCCACGGTCGCCCTCGACCTCTCCGGCACGATCGACGTCGCGGCGGAGCGGAAGCGCCTCGCGAAGGATCTGGCGGCGGCGGAGAAGGAGCGCCAGCAGGCTGAGGCCAAGCTCGGCAACGAGGCGTTCCTGGCCAAGGCCCCCGACAACGTGGTCGACAAGATCCGCGGCCGCCTGACGAAGGCGGACGAGGACATCGCCCGCATCAAGAACCAGCTGGCCGGCTTGCCGGAGGCGTAGGCGTCAGTACGTCAGCGAAGGCACCTGAAGCTTTGTAGCTCCGGGTGCCTTCGCTTACCTAGGGGCGCGGGGAACTGCGCGACCAGCCCCCACCGGCCCGCAGACGAAAGACCCCCCACCGGGCCCGCAGACGAAAGACCACCCCAACGTCCGTAGACTGACCCACGTGACTGACAGCGACCCGTTCGACGAGATCATCGAGGCCGAGACAGACCGCGACCCCGACCTCGCGGTCATCGAGGCCGGCAGCCGCACCCTCCGAGCCCAGGGCACCGGCGCCCCCCAGGCAGACGTACCCGGCCGCCCAGAAGACCCCGCGCTGGACAAGGCCCTCCGCACCGTAGAGGCCGACCTCGCCACCCGCTGGGGCGAGACCAAGCTGGAGCCCTCGGTCAGCCGTATCGCCGCGCTGATGGACGTCCTGGGCGACCCGCAGCGCTCGTACCCCTCGATCCACATCACCGGGACGAACGGAAAGACGTCCACGGCCCGCATGATCGAGGCGCTGCTCGGCGCCTTCGAGCTGCGGACCGGCCGGTACACCTCCCCGCACGTCCAGTCGATCACCGAGCGCATCAGCCTCGACGGCGCCCCGATCTCCGCCGAGCGGTTCATCGAGACGTACGAGGACATCAAGCCGTACATCGAGATGGTCGACGCGCAGCAGGAGTTCCGGCTGTCGTTCTTCGAGGTGCTCACGGGGATGGCGTACGCCGCGTTCGCGGACGCGCCCGTCGATGTCGCCGTCGTGGAAGTCGGGATGGGCGGGTCCTGGGACGCGACCAACGTCATCGACGCCGACGTCGCCGTAGTCACCCCCATCGATCTCGACCACACCGACCGGCTCGGCGGGACGACCGGTGAGATCGCCACCGAGAAGGCCGGGATCATCAAGCAGGACGCGACCGTGATCCTGGCGCAGCAGCCGGTGGACGCGGCGCAGGTGCTGCTGAAGAAGGCCGTCGAGGTGGACGCGACCGTGGCCCGGGAGGGTCTCGAGTTCGGTGTCGTGTCCCGCAACGTCGCGGTCGGCGGACAGCTCATCAACCTGCGCGGCCTCGGCGGCGAGTACGAGGAGATCTACCTCCCCCTGCACGGCCCGTACCAGGCGCACAACGCGGCCGTGGCGCTCGCCGCCGTGGAGGCATTCTTCGGTGTCGGGGCGCAGCGGCCCGATCCGCTCGCGATCGACACCGTGCGGAAGGCCTTCGCGTCCGTCACCTCGCCGGGGCGGCTGGAGGTGGTGCGGCGGTCGCCGACCGTCGTGCTGGACGCGGCGCACAACCCGGCGGGCGCCCGTGCGACCGCCGAGGCGGTGGCCGAGGCATTCGACTTCAGCCGGCTGATCGGGGTCGTCGGGGCCAGCGGGGACAAGAACGTGCGCGGGCTGCTGGAGGCCTTCGAGCCGATGTTCGCCGAGGTCGTCGTCACACAGAACTCCAGTCATCGCGCGATGGACGTGGACGAGCTGGCGGGGATCGCCGTCGAGGTGTTCGGCGACGAGCGCGTACAGGTCGAGCCCCGGCTGCCGGATGCCCTGGAGGCCGCGATCACGCTGGCCGAGGAGGACGGCGAGTTCGCGGGCGGCGGTGTGCTCGTCACCGGTTCCGTCATCACCGTCGGTGAGGCCCGACTGCTCCTGGGGAGGGGCTGACTTCCGTGCGTACGCTCTGTTCCTCGACGCTGATCGGCGAGTTCTTCGTGATCGGGTTCGCCGGTCTGGTCGCCATGAAGGACCCGGACCTGGCCACCTCCACGGTGTGGACGGTCAGCGGGATCGCGATGTTCCTGTCCGTCGCGCTGTGCGGCGTGGTGACCCGGCCGGGCGGCATCGCGCTGGGCTGGGCGCTCCAGATCGCGCTGATCGCGTCGGGCTTCGTCGTGCCGTCCATGTTCTTCCTCGGGGTGATCTTCGCGGCCCTGTGGTGGGCCTCGGTGCACTACGGCCGGAAGATCGACGAGGCGAAGGCGCGGTTCGCGGCGATGGCCGCGCAGGCCGACTCCACTACACCTGACGTTGCGTAATCGACGCATGGACACGCCCTGTAGCCTCGGCCTTGTCGTGAGACGACCGTGACACGACCGTGAGTCGACCCGCACCATCATGATCAGAAGGAGCCCCGTCGTGACCCAGCGCACCCTCGTCCTGCTCAAGCCCGACGCCGTACGTCGTGGCCTGACCGGCGAGATCATCAGCCGGATCGAGCGCAAGGCCGGCTGGCAGATCACCGCGCTGGAGCTGCGCACCCTGGACCAGGACACCCTGGAGCAGCACTACGGCGAGCACAAGGGCAAGCCCTTCTACGAGCCGCTGGTGGAGTTCATGGCCTCCGGTCCCGTCGTCGCCCTGATCGTCGAGGGCGAGCGGGTCATCGAGGGCGTACGCCGGCTGGCCGGTCCGACCGACCCGATCGCCGCCGCGCCGGGATCGATCCGCGGGGACTTCGGAGTCATCGTCCGCGAGAACCTGATCCACGCCTCGGACTCGGAGGAGTCCGCCGACCGCGAGGTGAAGATCTTCTTCCCCGGGCGCGTCTGAATCTCCATCAGTAACCCACATGCCTGACCAGGGACGGCCGCGATTTTCCGGCCGTCTCTTGGCATATGCGTGCCGATCGGGGGAACGAGTGCCCCCGTTGGGCCGTCTCCACAAGCGAGGCGGCGCCTCACATGCTGACAATGGCGAAGACCCTCGCGCAGTGTTCGTGATGGCGCGTCTACGATGGAAGCCTTCACGTCACAGCACCCACTTCGCCGACCTGAAAAGCCCTCAAAAGCTCCCGGGAAGGCCAGACGAATCCTGATGGGGAACTCAATGTCGTTCATCGGCCGTGACATGGCTGTCGACCTCGGGACCGCCAACACGCTGGTGTACGTCAGGGGTCGCGGGATCGTACTCAACGAGCCGTCCGTCGTCGCGATCAACACCAACACCGGTGGCATTCTCGCGGTCGGCTCCGAAGCCAAGAAGATGATCGGGCGCACGCCCGGCAACATCGTTGCCGTACGTCCGCTGAAGGACGGTGTCATCGCCGACTTCGAGATCACCGAGCGCATGCTCCGCTACTTCATCCTGAAGATCCACAAGCGGCGCTATCTCGCCCGCCCCCGTGTCGTCGTCTGTGTGCCCTCGGGCATCACGGGCGTCGAGCGCCGTGCCGTCATCGAGGCGTCGTCCCAGGCCGGGGCCCGCCAGGTGCACATCATCGAGGAGCCCATGGCCGCGGCCATCGGTTCCGGCCTGCCGGTCCACGAGGCCACGGGCAACATGGTGGTGGACATCGGCGGCGGCACCACGGAGGTCGCGGTCATCTCGCTCGGTGGCATCGTCACCGCCCAGTCCATCCGCGTCGCGGGCGACGAGTTGGACAACGCGATCATCCAGCACATCAAGAAGGAGTACTCGCTCCTTCTGGGTGAGCGGACGGCTGAGCAGATCAAGATCACGATTGGTTCCGCGTACGACCTCGACGATGACCAGCACACCGAAATCCGCGGCCGGGACCTGGTCTCCGGCCTTCCGAAAACCGTCGTCATCTCGGCCGGCGAAGTCCGCAAGGCGATCGAAGAGCCGGTCAACGCGATCGTCGACGCGGTGAAGACGACCCTCGACAAGTGCCCGCCGGAGCTGTCCGGCGACATCATGGACCGCGGAATCGTTCTGACCGGTGGTGGAGCCCTGCTGAAGGGTCTCGACGAGCGGCTGCGCCGTGAGACCGGAATGCCGATCCATATCGCGGAGGATCCGCTGGACAGCGTGGCGCTCGGCTCCGGCAAGTGTGTCGAGGAGTTCGAGGCGCTCCAGCAGGTTCTGGACGCCCAGCCGCGCAGATGACGTAACGCTTCGATTCCGCCGTACGGGATGATCTCCTCTCGTGCGGCGGATCGTTGATACGGAGGCATAGGCTCCGTCATAGGCCTCCATTCACATCTGACGGGGCCTCCGTACACACATCTGCATACCCGAACCTCTGCACATTTCTATGAGGAAGGCACGGCCGCCGCACGTGAGGGACACACGAGAGAGCCGGCTGCTCCTGGTGCTGCTGATCGCCGTAGCGTTCGCGTTGATCACGGTGGACATCCGGGGAGGGCAGGACTCGCCCGTCGACGGTGCCCGCCAGGCCGCGGCCACCGTGTTCGGCCCGATCGAGAACGGCGTGTCGTCCGCCGTCGACCCGGTCGGTGACGCGGTCTCCGCGGTCCGCGACTCCGGTGAGCGGCACGACCGGCTCGCCGTCCTGGAGAAGGAGAACGCGGCCCTCAAGGCGAAGCTCGGCAGCGACGACCGCAACCGCAGCCGCCTGACCCAGCTCGACAAGATGCTGAAGGTGGCCGGCGAGGGCCAGTACGGCATCAAGGGCGCCCAGGTCATCGCGATAGGAGCCGCCCAGAGCTTCTCCTGGACGATCACCATCGACGTCGGCGCCAACGACGGCATCAAGCGCGACATGACCGTCCTGAACGGCAACGGACTGGTGGGCCGGGTGACGACCGTCGGACCCGACACCGCCACCGTCCTCCTCGCCAACGACCCCGACTTCACCGTCGGCACCCGGATGGAGGACAGCGACGAACTCGGCTTCGCCTCCGGCGAGGGCGACGGACCGCTGCGCGTCGAACTCCTCAACGGCAAGGCTGAGGTGAAGAAGGGCGACCGGCTCGTCACCTTCGGCTCGCAGTCCGACAAGCCGTTCGTGCCCGGCGTCCCGGTCGGTGTCGTCTCCCGCGTCGACCCCTCCGGCGGCGGCCTGACCCGCACGCTGTACGTCACGCCGTACGTCAACTTCACCAAGCTCGACATCGTCGGCGTGGTCGTGGAGGCCCCGAAGAAGGACCCGCGTGACACGGTCCTGCCGGCGAAGCCCAAGCCGACCCCGATCCCGACGGTGACCGTCACGGTCACCCCGTCCGCGAACGCGCCGGTCGACGGCCAGCAACAGCAGTAGGAGCTCCTCCCCATGCGTGTCAACCGGATCCTGCTCTCCGTGCCGCTGGTCGTCGTCGCCCTCGTGATCCAGGTGAGCGTCCTCGCCCGCCTCCACCTCCCGGGCGCCGTCCCCGACCTGCTGCTCCTCACGGTCCTCGGCCTGGCCATGGTCTACGGCCATGTCGCGGGCGCCCTCATCGGCTTCGGCGCGGGCCTCCTCGCCGACCTGGCCCCGCCCGCCGACCACGCGGCCGGCCGCTACGCCCTCGTGCTCTGCGTGATCGGCTACCTCGCAGGCCTCGCGAAACCGGAGAACGGCCGCCTCAAGTCGGCCACCGGCCCGATGGCCGTCGTGGTCGCCGCCGCCATCGGCGCCACTCTGCTCTACGCCGGTGTCGGCGCCCTCGTCGGCGACACCGCCGCCCGCCATGTGGGCCTGGGCAGCCTGCTGTTCACGGCCTCCCTGTACGACCTGCTGCTCGCCCCGTTCGTCGTCCCCGGGATCATGGCGCTGGCCCGGCGCGCCGACAACGACCCGCTCGCGGAGACCAACGCCGCCAAGTCGGCCGACATCTCCTCGGGTTGGCTCTCCTCGGGCACCGGCCTGAAGATCGGCGGCCAGCGCGGCGGCCTCCGCATGAAGACCGCACGCGCGCGTGTGGCCCGTGCGGGACGTATCAAGGGGGTCAAGAGGCTTTGACCACCGGGGAGTTGGCCCACGGACTCACAGGTCCGTCGTATATGACTCATACACGCATCGTGTACGCGCACTGAGAGGGGGAGGCAGCACCACATGACCAACATCCCGGAGACCGGTCGGACTCCACGGGTTCAGATCAGGCTCGTCGTCATCCAGATTCTCGTCCTCTCCCTCCTCGGCACCCTCGGCGGGCGCCTCTGGTACCTACAGATCCGTGAGGGCGCCGCGTACCAGAAGGAAGCGTCCGGCAACCACGTCCAGCAGGTCGTCGAGCCCGCGGTGCGCGGTTCGATACTGGACGCGCGCGGTGTGCCCCTCGCCGACAACGAGACCCGGCTCGTGGTCTCCGCCTCCCGCACCGACCTGCTGAAGCAGGCGGACGACGGCAAGGCCGTCCTCACCAAGCTGTCCGGCGTGCTGGGCCTGAAGCCCGCGGACGTCATCCAGAAGGTCCGGCTGTGCGACGCGAAGACCCCGCAGCCCTGCTGGAACGGCTCGCCCTACCAGCCCATCCCGATCACCGACGAGGCCACCGCCAAGCAGGCCCTCCAGATCCGCGAGCGCGCCGAGGACTTCCCCGGCATCACCGCCGAGCCCGAGGCCGTACGGCGTTACGCGGCCCCCGGCGACGCCAACGCGGCCCAGGTCCTCGGCTACCTCTCGCCGGTCACCGACGACGAGATCACCCAGGCCAAGGACTCCGACTCGCCGTATCTGCGCTCCGACCAGGTCGGCCGCTCGGGCCTTGAGCGCGAGTACGACAAGGAGCTGCGCGGCAAGGCCGGCGTCACCCGCTACGAGGTCGACAACCTCGGCCGGGTCATCGGCAAGGCCAAGTCCGATGCGGCTGAGCCCGGTTCGAACCTCGTCACCAGCATCGACGCCCGCGTGCAGCGCGTCGCCGAGTACCAGCTGGACAAGGCGATGAAGACAGCCCGCACGCAGTTCGACAAGATCACCGGCGAGAACTACAAGGCCGACTCCGGTGCCGTGGTCGTGATGGAGGCCAAGACCGGCCGGATCGTCGCCATGGCGTCCGCGCCGACGTACGACCCGAACGTCTGGGTCGGCGGCATCTCCGCCAAGGACTACAAGCAGCTCACCGGCAAGAACTCCGACTACCCGCTGCTGAACCGCGCCATACAGGGTCAGTCGGCGCCCGGTTCGACGTTCAAGGTGGTCTCCACGGCCGCCGCGGTCGAGGCCGGCTACACCTGGGACGGCGGCTACCCCTGCACGAGTTCGTACTCGGTGGGCGGCCAGGTCTTCAAGAACTTCGAGGGCGAGAACTTCGGCCCCATCTCCCTGGGCCGCGCACTGGAGGTCTCCTGCGACACCGTCTTCTACGGCCTCGCCGACGCCCAGTGGAAGAAGGACGGCGGCATCAACCCGAAGAAGGGTGAGCCGAAGGACTACTTCTACAAGGCGGCCCACCAGTTCGGCCTCGGCAAGACCACCGGCGTCGACCTCCCCAACGAGGTCACGGGCCGGATCCCGGACCGCAAGTGGAAGCAGGAGACCTGGGAGGCCAACAAGGCCTACTGGTGCAAGACCGGCAAGAAGGGCGGCACGTACGTCCAGCAGATCGCGTACGAGAACTGCCTCGAAGGCAACAAGATGCGCGAGGGCGACTCGATCAACTACTCCATCGGCCAGGGCGACACCCTCGTCACGCCGATCCAGGAGGCCATGATCTACGGCGCGCTCGCCAACGGCGGCACCGAGTACGTCCCGACCATCGGCAAGGCGATCGTCAGCGCCGACGGCAAGACGGTCCAGGAGATCAAGCCGAAGGTGAAGGCCAAGCTGCCGATCAGCGCGGCCACGCACAAGGGCATCGACAAGGCCCTCGCGGGCGTGGTCACCAGCGGTACCGCCGCCTGGAAGTTCCAGGGCTGGCCGCAGGACAAGATCGCGCTGCACGCCAAGACGGGTACGGCGGAGGTCTACGGCAAGCAGACCACCTCCTGGTTCGCCACGTACACCAAGGACTACACGGTCGTCATGACGATCGCGCAGGCCGGTACGGGTTCCGGCGCCTCCGGTGAGGCCGTGCGCAACATCTACAACGCGATGTACGGCGTCCAGGCCGACGGCTCCGTCGACAAGAAGAAGGCGCTGCTGCCCACGCCGCAGACGAGCCTGCCGAAGGTCCGCGCCGACGGCACGATCGCCTCCCCGAAGATCACCGCCGACCCGGCCAAGGAGCTGGAGAAGCAGCAGGAGAAGGCGACCGAGGGGGGCGTCACGCCCGCGGACGACACCCAGCAGCCGGCCGTCGCGCCCTCACCGTCCACCACCAACAGCAACACCCGTAAGCGACCGCGCAGAAGGGGTAGCCGGAGGATGCTCACATGACCGGCAACAGCTTCTCCGTCTCCGGCTACGGGCCCGACCGGGCCGGCTGGACACGGGTGTTCGCCCGTGACTCGCTGGCCCGCCGGCTGGACTGGCCGATACTGCTGTCGGCGATCGGCCTGTCCCTGATCGGCTCGCTGCTGGTCTTCTCGGCGACCCGCAACCGCACCGAGATCAACCAGGGCGACCAGTACTACTTCCTGATCCGGCACCTGATGAACACCGGCATCGGCATCGCCCTGATGATCGGCGTTATCTGGGTCGGCCACCGCACCCTGCGCGTCGTCGTCCCGTTCCTGTACGGCGCCTCGGTGTTCGGCATCCTCCTGGTGCTCACCCCGCTGGGCTCCACGGTCAACGGCGCGCACTCCTGGATCGTGCTCGGCGGCGGCTTCTCGCTCCAGCCCTCGGAGTTCGTGAAGATCACGATCATCCTGGGCATGGCGATGGTGCTCGCCGCCCGGGTCGACGCGGGCGACAAGCCCTACCCCGACCACCGCACGGTCCTCCAGGCCCTCGGCCTCGCCTCGGTCCCGATGATGATCGTCATGCTGATGCCCGACCTCGGCTCGGTCATGGTCATGGTCATCATCGTGCTCGGCGTCCTGCTGGCCTCCGGCGCCTCCAACCGCTGGATCTTCGGCCTGCTCGGCGCGGGCACCCTGGGCGCGATCGCGGTGTGGCAGCTGCACATCCTGGACGAGTACCAGATCGCCCGCTTCGCCGCCTTCGCCAACCCGAGCCTCGACCCCGCCGGCGTCGGCTACAACACCAACCAGGCCCGCATCGCGATCGGCTCCGGCGGCCTCACCGGCGAGGGCCTCTTCCACGGCTCCCAGACCACAGGCCAGTTCGTCCCCGAACAGCAGACGGACTTCGTCTTCACGGTCGCGGGCGAGGAGTTGGGCTTCGTCGGCGCGGGCCTGATCCTCGTCCTCCTGGGCGTGGTCCTGTGGCGCGCCTGCCGCATCGCCCGCGACTCGACCGAGCTCTACGGCACGATCGTCGCCGCCGGGATCGTCGCCTGGTTCGCCTTCCAGGCCTTCGAGAACGTCGGCATGACCCTCGGCATCATGCCGGTCACCGGTCTGCCACTGCCGTTCGTGTCGTACGGCGGAACGTCGATGTTCGCGGTGTGGCTGGCGGTGGGGTTGCTCCAGTCGATCCGGGCGCAGCGCCCGATGTCCGCATAGCCGCTGTTTTCACGTGGCCGCCACCGCCCTGTGCGCCGGGGTTTCCCCGGGGTTCATTTGGGACGCACCCTGCCATCCTGGCCGGTCAGCAACTAGATTCAGGTCATGGCGGACACAAAGCGTGAGATCGAGCGTAAGTACGAGTCCGACGAGAGTGGGCTGCCCGACCTGACCGGTGTCGCCGGGGTTGAGGCCGTCATCGACAAGGGCGTCATGAGTCTGGACGCCGTGTACTACGACACGGCCGACGAGCGCCTCGCTGCCGCCTCACTGACCCTGCGCCGCCGCACCGGCGGTTCGGACGCGGGCTGGCACCTGAAGGTGCCGGTCGCGCCCGGTGTCCGCGACGAGATCCGGGAACCGCTCTCCGACACCGTGCCGGACACCCTCGCCGCGCTGGTCCGCTCCCGCGTGCGCGAGGCCGAGCTGCTCCCCGCCGTCCGCCTGCGCTCCGACCGCGACGTACGGCACCTCGTCGACGCCCAGGGCAAGCTCCTCGCCGAGGTCAGCGTGGACGCCGTGCACGCGGAACGCCTCACCGAGGGCGGCGGCACCGTCCAGTGGACCGAGATCGAGGTCGAACTCGCCGACGACGGCGACCCGGCGTTCCTCGACCAGGTGGAGAAACGGTTGCGCAAGGCGGGCGTACGGCCGTCGTCCTCGGCCTCGAAGCTGGCGCGGGCGCTGGCGGAGACATCGCGTCCATCGGAGTCGGGAAAGTCGGGGTCGGGAAAGTCCGGGTCGGGAAAGAAGAAGCGCAAGGCGGCGTCCGTGCCCGAGGGGCCCGCGGATCCGGTTACCGCCGGCGACCACGTCCTCGCCTACGCCCGCGCCCAGCGCGACGCCATCCTCGAACTCGACCCCGCCGTACGGCAGGACGCGTACGACTCCGTCCACCGCATGCGCGTCGCCACCCGCCGGCTGCGCAGCACGTTCCGGTCCTACGGCAAGGTCCTCGACCGTGAGGTCACCGACCCGATCGGCGATGAACTGCGGTGGCTGGCGGGCGAGTTGGGCGTGGACCGCGACCGGGAAGTGGTGACCGAACGCCTGACGACGGTCCTCGGCGAACTGCCCGGCACCCTGATCTCCGGCCCGATCCGCACCCGCCTGGACACCTGGGCGAACGCCCGGCACGGCGGATCACGCAGCCGGCTGATCGGCGTCCTGGACTCCCGTCGCTACCTCACGCTCCTCGACACCCTGGACGCGGTGATCGCCGACCCGCCCCTCTTGAAAGCCGCCGAGGGCGATCCGTCCAAGGTGATCGGCAAGGCCGTACGCAAGGACTTCGGAAAGGTTTCCGCGCTCGTGGAGGAGGCGATCGCGGCTCCGCCCGGCGAGGATCGCGACCTCGCGCTGCACGAGGCCCGCAAGAAGGCCAAGCGCACCCGGTACGCGGCGGAGGCGGCGACGCCGGCCCTCGGGGCACCGGCCCGCGCGCTGGCCAAGTCCATGAAGTCGCTGACCAGCCTGCTCGGCGAGCACCAGGACAGCGTGATGGTCCGCGTGACCCTGCGGGAGCTGTCCGCGGTGGCGCACGCGGCGGGGGAGAGCTCGTTCACATACGGGGTGCTGTACGGGCGGGAGGAGCAGCGGGCGGCCGGGGTGGAGGCGGCGCTGCCGGGGGCGTGGGAGGAGATCGTGGCCGAGGGGTCCCTCCAGGGGTGACGGCCGGTGCGTCCCGGAAGGCCCGTGAGCGATTGCGGCGTACGGGTGAGGTCCGGGATCGCGTTAGTCTGGATGGTCACCCGTCCGTTCAGTCCCGCTCACGAAGGTTCGCGAGATGCCTGCCGAAGTCGCTGCGGCCGCAGAGTCCGTGTTTCCGCAGCTCGAAGCCCTGCTCCCGCATGTGCAGAAGCCGATCCAGTACGTCGGCGGCGAGCTCAACTCCACGGTCAAGCCGTGGGAGTCGTGCGATGTCCGCTGGGCGCTGATGTACCCGGACGCGTACGAGGTCGGCCTGCCCAACCAGGGCGTCATGATCCTCTACGAGGTCCTGAACGAGCAGGAGGGCGTCCTCGCCGAGCGCACGTACAGCGTGTGGCCGGACCTGGAGGCGCTGATGCGGGAGCACAAGGTCCCGCAGTTCACGGTCGACAGCCACCGCCCGGTGGGCGCGTTCGACGTGTTCGGCCTGAGTTTCTCCACCGAACTCGGCTACACGAACATGCTGACGGCCCTGGACCTGGCGGGCATCCCGCTGGAGTCGAAGGACCGGACGCTCGACGACCCGATCGTGCTGGCGGGCGGCCACGCGGCCTTCAACCCCGAGCCGATCGCGGACTTCATCGACGCGGCGATCATCGGCGACGGCGAACAGGCCGTACTCGACATGACGAAGATCATCCGCGCCTGGAAGGCGGAGGGCCGCCCCGGCGGCCGCGAGGAGGTCCTCTTCCGCCTGGCGAAGACGGGTTCGGTCTACATCCCGGCCTTCTACGACGTCGAGTACCTGCCGGACGCCCGTATCGCGCGCGTGGTCCCCAACAAGTCGGGCGTCCCGTGGCGGGTGAGCAAGCACACGGTGATGGACCTGGACGAGTGGCCGTACCCGAAGCAGCCGCTGGTGCCTCTCGCCGAGACGGTCCATGAGCGCATGTCGGTCGAGATCTTCCGGGGCTGTACGCGCGGCTGCCGTTTCTGCCAGGCGGGCATGATCACGCGCCCGGTCCGTGAACGCTCGATCACGGGCATCGGCGAGATGGTCGAGAAGGGCCTGAAGGCGACGGGCTTCGAGGAGGTGGGCCTGCTGTCACTCTCCTCGGCCGACCACTCGGAGATCGGCGAGATCGCGAAGGGCCTGGCGGACCGGTACACGGAGGACAAGGTCGGCCTGTCCCTCCCGTCCACTCGCGTGGACGCGTTCAACGTGGACCTGGCGAACGAGCTGACGCGCAACGGCCGTAGGTCTGGCCTGACCTTCGCGCCGGAGGGCGGCTCCGAGCGCCTCCGCAAGGTCATCAACAAGATGGTCTCGGAAGAGGACCTGATCAGGACGGTCTCGACGGCGTACGGCAACGGCTGGCGCCAGGTGAAGCTGTACTTCATGTGCGGCCTCCCGACGGAGACCGACGAGGACGTCCTCCAGATCGCCGACATGGCGATGAACGTGATCGCCGAGGGCCGCAAGGTCTCCGGCCAGAACGACATCCGCTGCACGGTCTCGATCGGCGGCTTCGTCCCCAAACCGCACACCCCGTTCCAGTGGGCCCCGCAGCTCTCGGCGGCGGAGACGGACGCCCGCCTCACGAAGCTCCGCGACAAGATCCGCGGCGACAAGAAGTACGGCCGCTCGATCGGCTTCCGCTACCACGACGGCAAGCCGGGCATCGTCGAGGGCCTCCTCTCCCGCGGCGACCGCCGGATCGGCGCGGTCATCCGCGCCGTCTACGAGGACGGCGGCCGCTTCGACGGCTGGCGCGAGCACTTCTCCTACGACCGCTGGATGCGCTGCGCCGAGAAGACGCTGCCCGCGTTCGGCGTCGACGTCGACTGGTACACGACCCGCGAGAAGACGTACGAGGAGGTCCTTCCCTGGGACCACCTCGACTCGGGCCTCGACAAGGACTGGCTCTGGGAGGACTGGCAGGACGCCCTCGACGAGACGGAGGTCGAGGACTGCCGGTGGACGCCGTGCTTCGACTGCGGGGTGTGTCCGCAGATGGATACGTCCATTCAAATCGGGCCCACGGGCAAGAAGTTGCTCCCGCTGACGGTGAAGCAGCCTGCGGGGAGTGGGCACACGCACTGAGCGGTGCGTCGGTCAGCTGACGGGGTCCGAGGGGCCGTAGAGCGCGGCGATGTCCTTGGATCCCGCCCACCCGCTGTACGTGGGCGACTGGGGCCAGCCCTCGGGGGAGTCCTGCCATTCCTCCTGGCGGCCGTACGGCAGGAGGTCGATCAGGGCGAAGCTGTGGCTGAGTTGCTCGGTGCCGCGGCCGTCGGTGTGCCAGGTGCGGTAGACGGTGTCGCCGTCGCGTAGGAAGACGTTGACCGCGAAGCCGCCGTCCGGGGGTGCGCCGACGTCGGTGCCGAAGGGGCTGTTCGCGGTCGAGTACCAGGGCATCCGGTTGCCCACCCGGTGCTTGTAGGCGAGGGCCTCGTCGATCGGGCCCTGAGTGACGATGACGAATCGCGCGTCGTAGTTGTCGAGGAACTCCAGGCGCGTGAACTGCGAGGTGAACCCCGTGCAGCCCGAGCACTGCCACTCCTTGCCGACGAACCACATGTGGCTGTAGACCACCAACTGCCGCTTGCCTTCGAAGACTTCCGCCAGCCGGACCGGGCCGTCCTCGCCGTCGAGGGTGTAGTCGGGCATCTCGACCATCGGCAGCCGGCGGCGCTCGGCGGCGATGGCGTCGAGTTCCCGGGTCGCGGCCTTCTCGCGGGCGCGGAGGGTCGCGAGCCGCGTTTCCCATGTCGCGGTGTCGACGACGGGGGGTAGTGCGTCGGTGGTCATGGTCCCTCACAGAGGTTGTGGGCGTGGCTGTCCCTTGTGTGTGTGGGGGTAGACCTCGGTGGGCTCCGGAACTCATCGGTCGGGAGCTGGCGAGCCGGCCGGCTGCCCAGAACCGGGTGCTTCCCGCACCCGGCCCGGTCACGTCGTGGGGTGTGACCGGGCCAGAGGTGCGTGCCGGAGGGTCAGTTGTTGCTGTTGCCCGGTTCGGGTGAGTTCAGCGCGGTCCACGGGCCGGGGCAGGTCAGGCTGGCCGGGGTGTTCGCGGCGTGGCTCTCGGTGCAGATGGTCTCGAAGACCAGACCCGTGGTGGTGATGACGTCGTACTTGATGCCTGCCAGTGCCGTACCGCCCTGGCTGTGTTCGTTGACGGACACGCCGCAGGCGAAGCCGTTGGTGCCGCCGTTCGGATAGCCCGTCAGGGTGCTGAGGTCGGTCCACCGCATGGTGTGGTCCTCGCCGGGGCGGACGTCGCGGATGCCCGCGTAGGTGATGGTCCCGCTCACCGCGCCGCGGACCTCGTACACCTGTTGGTCCTGGAACCCGTCGATCTCGGCGCACGGCCCGGTGGCGCCGGTGGGGCCCGCCGGTCCGGTCGCGCCCGTGGCGCCCTGCGCTCCGGTGGCACCCGTCGCGCCCTGGTTGCCCTGCGGGCCGGTGGCTCCCGTGGGCCCCTTGGGGCCGGTCGCGCCTGTGGCTCCCTTGTCGCCCTTCGGGCCCTTGGGGCCGGTGGGACCCGTCGGTCCCTTGCAGTCGCCCTTGCCGCCGCCTTCGGTCACCCGGGACTTGTGATGGTGGGCCGGTTTGCAGTGATCGCCGGTGTGGCCGGCGGCCGCCTTCGGCTGGTCGGTGATGCTGCGCGCCGCCGCGGTGGCCGGAGCGGCCACGCCGGACGCCAGGACCAGGGCGAGCGAGGCCACCAGGCCCGCCTTCCTGAACCTGTCCCGGGCAAGCGGACCGAGGGGCGAGGACGTCGGGAACTCAGGGTTCATCTGTGCGCTCCTTGGGAGACCGGTCCGGGTGATGTCCCGAATCCGAGTGCGAACGCGAGCTTGGCCCTAGGGAGCTCGGACGACCGGCGTAGCGGCACGGAACGCGCCCACATGTCGTCATATCGGACTAATTGGTGCGCGCTGATGGGGCATTTTTTACCTGCGATCACCCGTACGGCCTCGACCGCCGCTGTTCGGGGGCTCTCGGCGCGGGCTTCCGCGTGGGTGGACGGCCATGAAGCGGACGCGTGCCACTGTGGCGCGCGTGATTCCGACGGGACGTCAGCAGTCCGGGACGGGTGAGGCCGTGAAGCAGCAGACCCTCTGCCTGTGCATGATCGTCAAGAACGAGTCGCTCGTGATCGAGCGCTGTCTGGAGGCCGCCCGTCCGCTCGTCGACTACTGGGTGATCTCCGACACCGGCTCGACGGACGGCACGCAGGACCTGATCCGCAAGCTGCTGGACGGCGTTCCCGGCGAGCTCCACGAGGAACCCTGGGTCGACTTCGGCCACAACCGGACCCGGAACATCCAGCATGCCCGCGGCAAGGCCGACTACCTGCTCACGCTCGACGCCGACCACGTCATGCGGCAGGACGCCCCGCTGCCCCGCCTGACGGCCGGCTCATACATGCTGCGCTACGACACCCCGGGCACCCAGCACCGGTTCAAGCACCTGATGCGGGGCGACTGGCCGTGGCGCTACGAGGGCGTGACGCACGAGTACCCGTGCACCGACGAGTCCGACACCCAGGAGAACCTGGACGCGCTCGTCATCGAGGACCAGGCCGACGGCGGGTGCCGTAGCGACAAGTTCGAGCGCGACGCGCGCCTGCTGCGGCGCGAGTTGGAGCGTGACCCGGACAATCCGCGCACGGTCTTCTATCTGGCCAACACCGAACGCGACCTGGGGCGCACGCGGGAAGCGATCGCTCTCTACGAGCGGCGCGCGGGGATGGGCGGTTGGGGTGAGGAGGTCTACTGCTCCCTCCTGGAAGCCGGAATCCTGCGGGCGGAGGAGGCCGACGACTGGCCGGGGGCGATGGACGCGTTCTCTCGGGCCTGGGACGGGCGGCCCGAACGGCTGGAGGCCTGCTATGAGTTGGCGTCCCGGCTGCGGCTCGCGGGCCGCCACCGCACCGCTTACGCCCTTCTCCGCGACGTCGTCGGCAGGCCGGAACCGGGTGACCTGCTCTTCACCAGGTCCTGGGTGTACCGATGGGGGCTCCTCTTCGAGTTCTCGATCACCGCGTACTGGGTGGGCGAGTTCGCGGCCTCGGTCGAAGCGTGCGACCGGTTGCTGGCCCTGCCGGACCTGCCCGCCGCCGTCCGCCGCCAGACCATGGCCAACCGGGAGTTCTCCGCCCCGCTCGCCGCCGCGGTCCCCCGGCCGTCGAACCCCGCACGCGGACCGAAGGCCTCCCGGGCGGGCAAGGCGGCCAGGGGCAGGAAGAAGTAGGCGGTACGCCGACGCGCTCGCCGTGCGGGTCAGTCGTGCTGGGCGACCAGCCAGGTGCCGACCCCCGCCAACGTCCCCTCCCCGGAGTCCGATTCCACGTCGCCCGCCAGGTCGGCGATCGTGACGGACCGCAGGGCGTCCCGGCGGGCCGACTCGGCGGCGGCCATCGTGCGGGCGATCGCGCACGGGGTGGTGCAGGCCTCGGGCGGGGTGGCCATCGGGCCGCGTTGGCGGATCTCCGTGCAGACGAAGGCCGGGTCGGGGCCGTCGATCGCCTCGACGACGTCGAGGACCGTGATCGACGCGGGGGAGCGGGTGAGGACGTAGCCGCCCGACTTTCCCTGTACCGATCGGACCAGGCCGGAGCGGGAGAGGGCCTGGAGCTGTTTGGCGAGGTAGGTCGGTGACACGTCGTGGAACTCGGCCAGGCGGGCGGCCGGGACCGGGGCCTGGGTCGAGGTCAGGACAACGCAGCAGTGCAGGGCCCACTCGACTCCGCCGGACATCTTCACCCGCTCATTTTACTCAGACTCCAGTTGACTCGGACATTAACTGTCCGGGTATTATCTCGGATGGAAAGTGTCCGAGTTTCGGGCCGGGGTGCCGCCGGAGTCGCGCAACGGTACATATCGGACGTCAGTCATCTACGGAAGGCGTAGGCCATGAAGATCGCAGTCATCGGCGGAACCGGACTGATCGGGTCGCAGGTCGTGCGGAACCTGAACGCGGCCGGGCATCAGGCCGTGCCGCACTCGCAGTCCACCGGCGTGGACATCATCACCGGTGAGGGGCTGGAGGCGGCCGTCTCGGGCGCCGACGTCGTCGTCAACCTGACGAACTCACCGACCTTCGACCACGCCTCGATCGGGTTCTTCCAGACGTCGATGGACAACCTGCTCGCCGCGAGCGAGAAGGGCGGGGCCGGCCATTTCGTCATCCTGTCCATCGTCGGCGTGGACCAGGTGCCGGGACTTGATTACTACCGGGCGAAGGTCCTTCAGGAGGACCTCCTCAAGGGCGGGCCGGTCCCGTACTCCATCGTCCGCGCCACGCAGTTCATGGAGTTCATGGGCGCGACCCTCGCCATGACCACCGACGGCGACACCGTCCGGCTGCCGCGTACGCCGATCCAGCCGATCGCCGCCGCGGAGGTCGCCGCCGTCGTCGCCGAGGTCGCCGCGGGCGCCCCGCTGAACGGCGTCCTCGACATCGCGGGACCGGACGTCTACCCCCTCGACGAACTCGGCCGGCTCACCCTGACCGCCAAGGGCAGCGCCGACTCCGTGGTCACCGACGACACCGCCGGCATGTTCGCCGTCGTCCCCGGTGACGTCCTCACCGCCCCGGACGGCGCGCGCATCACCGCCACCCACTACACGGACTGGCTCACCGGGCACTGACTCGCCTACGGCCGGGGCGCTTTCGGGGTCCCGGCCGCGTGCGGAGAACCCAACCGCGCCAGCGCCGCCGCGTCCTCCGTGTCCGGCTCCGCCGTGCCGACCAGGAGGCACTGGCCGGGGGCGCTCTGCACGTCGAACGTCTGGTACGTGAGTGTGACGCGGCCCACGGCCGGGTGGTTGAAGGTCTTGGACTGGCGGCCGGGGCGGCTGACGCTGTGGTTCTGCCACAGGGTGGCGAACTCCTCGCTCCCGTCGAGGAGTTCGGCGATCAGCGAGTCGAGCTCGCGGTCGTCACGGTCGTGTCCCGTGGCCAGCCGCAACGCCTCGGCCGAGCAGCGGGCGACGTGCTGCCAGTCGGCGAACAGGTCCCGGGCCGCCGGGTCGAGGAAGAGCGAGCGGACCATCCTGCGGCGGTCGCCCAGGGGCGCGAGCAGCGCGTCGGCCAGCGCGTTCGACGCGAGGATCTCCAGACGCCGGTTGATGACGTACGCCGCCGCCGTCGGGAACGCGTGCATGAGCTGGAGCAGCGCCGGGTCCACCGCGTCGGACGGTTCGGCGGGGACGGGCCTCGGGACCAGGCCGGCCAGGCGGTACGCGTGCCAGCGGGCGTCCGTGTCGAGGCGCAGGGCGCGGGCGATGGCGTCGACCACCTGGCCGGAGGGGCTGCGTTCCCGGCCCTGCTCCAGCCGGGCGTAGTAGTCGGCGCTGACCCCGGCCAGCACGGCGACCTCCTCGCGCCGCAGCCCGGCCACCCGGCGCGCCCCGGAACTGGGAAAACCCACCTCCGCCGGCGTCAGCCGGGACCGCCGCGCACGCAGGAAATCACCGAGCGCGTAACCGTCCGTGCCGTCCGTGGCGTCCATTCCAAAAGCCTACGGCGCTCCCGCTGCCCCGCTTCCGCTTCCTAGGAGTGGCACACCCCGGAAGCCCCGTCCTGCCTCATCGGGGCGATCCCGCCGATGCTCGGAAGGCACGACACGAACGGGCGATGGATCACCACCGCGCGGATCAGGTTTCACCGAAGGGCTCCTCATGACCGCCACCACCATCCAGTCCACCGCCCGTACCGCCAAGGTCGTCCTGATCACCGGCGCGAGCAGCGGTATCGGCGAGGCCACGGCCAGGCTGCTCGCCGCAGCCGGGCACCGGGTGTTCCTCGGCGCCCGGCGCGCCGACCGCCTCGCCGCCGTGGCCAAGGACATCCAGGCGGCGGGGGGTACGGCCGACCACCGCGAGCTGGACGTGACCAGCCTGGAGAGCGTGCAGGCTTTCGTCCGGGCCGCGCGGGAGTCGTACGGACGGGTCGACGTGCTCGTCAACAACGCGGGCGTGATGCCCCTGGCGATGCTGGAGGCCCTGAAGGTCGACGAGTGGAACCGCATGATCGACGTGAACATCCGCGGTGTGCTGCACGGTATCGCCGCGGTGCTGCCCGTCATGCGCGAGCAGGGCGCGGGACACATCGTGAACGTCGCCTCCGTCGCCGGGCACCGCGTCGATCCGACCGCGGCCGTCTACTGCGCCACCAAGTACGCGGTCCGCGCCATCTCCGAAGGGCTACGGCAGGAGAGCCGCGACCTGCGCGTCACCGTGGTCAGCCCCGGCTTCACCCGAACCGAACTGACCGACGGCATCGGCGACTTGGGCATGCGCGCGGTCGCGGAGGACATGATGGGCATCGCGATCCCCGCGACGGCGATCGGCGAGGCGATCGTCTACGCCGTCAACCAGCCCGCGGACGTCGACGTCAACGAGATCGTCGTCAGGCCCACGGCGCAAGGCTGAAGTCCCGCCGGAGTCAGGGGAGTTGGCCGCCTGTCGGCGAAGCCGAAGCCGACGGTGGTGGGTAACTCGGGTGCAGCGAGGCGGAGAGCGGGGCCAGTTCGGCGCACAAGGACGTGGGGAACGCGGGCTCCGCGCGCTGGACGGCCCCGCAGCCGCCGGCCGCGCTCGCCGTGATCGGTGCCCAACCGGCGGGCCTCGCACGGAAGAACCAGCGGTCGCCGAGCCGGGACGCGCAGCCGGACGGGGACGCGGTCGTGTCGCCGCAGACCGGGCCCGTACGCCAGGTGAAGTCGAGGACGAGCCACTTGCCGTCGCAGTGTTCCGCGTCGCGGTAGCTGTGCATGGGGGCGTCGGCGGCGATCATCGCCTGTTCGTAGGAGGCGGTGGTGCAGCCGGTGGGCGGCGGATGGCAGCCGAGCCTCCCGCACAGCCGCAGCGCGGGCAACTTGGCGCCGTCGGTGGTGAATTGGTTGTCGTAGTCGACGACCAGTCTCTGGTTGCCCAAGGGTTCGGGCAGCCGGAGTCGCGTCGAGGCCGTACGTTCCCCGGTGCAGCCGGAGCGCCTGTCCCCCGATGGTGAGGAGAAGGTGATCTGGACCCACACGGTGTTGTTCTCGGAGGCGGTGAGCGCGGCCTTGAGCGCCCGCACACACGGCTGCTCGCCGTCGGGTACCCGGACGCTCACGGTCAACGTGCGCTGGTCGTCGGCCAGTTGGGCCCCCGTGACCCTGGAGGGCGACGCCAGGGTCCAGGGGAGCGACTCGGTCGGCGTCGCTCCCTCCGCGCTCCCCGCGAGCTGCGTCCCGCAGGCGCTGAGAAGCAGTACGGCGGCTATGGCGCAGAGGGCGGCCACCACTGCCGCCCCGCGTGTTCCGACTGGTCCCACGAACGCTCAATCCCCCCCGGATCGCACCGACGTCGACTCGGGACCACCACGGACGGGCGTCACGTACGGGCCTCAAGTGCGCCCATCAATATAGGGAGTTCGGCCCAGGGAGTTCAGCGCGCGGCGACCCAGTCCGCCACCGTCGTCACCTCGGCCTGCATCGGGAACACCTTCTCCGTGAGGACCCGGTGCACCTCCGGGTCGTTGTCGAGGCAGCCGTCGGACAGGACGGTGAGGGTGAAGTCCAGGTCGGCGGCCTGGCGGAGGGTGGACAGGACGACGCCGCTGGTGGCGATCCCCGTCAGGACCAGGTGGTCGATGTCGTTCGCCCGCAGGACCATGTCGAGGTCGCTGCCTGCGAACGCGCTGACGCGGCGCTTGGTGACGAGGATGTCGCCGGGTCCGGGGGCCACGTCCGGGTGAATCTCGTTGGCCGGGCCCGCGGGGGCGCCCGCGAGCCTGCCGAACAGCTTGTTGCGGGGGCTGATCTCCGGTGCGCCGGGGCGGAACCCGACGGTCACGTAGATCACGCGGACGCCGTTCGCGCGGGCCGTGTCGATCGCCTTGCGCAGGCGCGGCAGATAGGCCGGGTCGGGGTAACGGTCCACGATCATGCGCTGGACGTCCATGACGAGGAGAGCTTCGGACACCGCTGTCCTTCCGTGAGCTGAGTGCGTGGTCGCTAAGTCATCAGGTGATTACTTGCCTAACGTAACCATGCCCTGTAGTCATGTCAACGAGTGATTACTTGAGCTGGTCGAGGATGGTCGAGGGAGGTCGCCGGTGGTGACGAGTGAGGCCGACGGACCCCGGCGGCGGGACGCGGGGGCGACCCGGCAGGCGCTCCTTGAGGCCGCGAGCAGCCGATTCACCCGGCTCGGGTACGACCGCACTACGTTGCGGGACGTCGCCGCCGACGTCGGGGTCAACCTGGCTCTCATCAAGCGGTACTTCGACTCGAAGGAAGGGCTGTTCAAGGCGGCCCTGGCCTCAACTCCCCGTTTCCTGGGCCGCGATGAGGAATTCCCTGCCGACCGGGCCGGCCTCGCCGAGGCGCTCAGTCATCAACTGTCCGCCGGTGCCTGGCCGGAGTTCGGCGAACACCCCGTACTGATGCTGCTGCGCGACACCGGCGACGAACGCGTGGACGCCCTGCGCCGAAAGGCCCTGGACGAGTTCAGCCGCCAGATCCTCGAAGCGTCCGGCGAGGGCGCGGCCGAGGAGGGCGACGAACGGCTGCTGCGCGCGCAACTCCTCGTCGCGCTCGGCGTCGGCGTCGCCGTCGTGCGGTCCGCCGTAGGCCTGCGCCCCCTGCGTGACGCGACCGCCGGTCAACTGGCCGCGCCACTCCGGGAGATCGTCGACGCGCTGCTGGCGCCCCCTGCCGACGACCGCTGAACTGCCGCACAACGCACGGGTGGACGACATCACGATCCGCCCCGCCGAACCCGCCGAGCTGGACGTCGTCGCGGGGCTCCGGTGGCGCTGGATTCTTGAGAGCGGACACCGACCCGCCGCCGCCCAGGAGGAGTTCGTACGACACTTCGTCAACTGGGCGGCGGAGAACGCCGGTTCGCACCGGTGCATGGTCGTCGTCCGGGACGGGGTGATCCCCGGCGAGCGCGACGGCGGTGTCGGCGGACGGCTCGCTCCTGCACACCCACGTCGGCCGCACCGACCCCTACCCTTGACCGATGCCTCAACTGATCCTGCCCGACGCCCGGTTCCGGGTCTCCTTCCTGGACGCCGTGTACGAGCACATCGTCGAGGACGACTTCTTCGGCGGCACCCTCGCGCGTGAACTGCGGGAGCACGGCAGCACCTGGCGGCAGCCGGCGGGCTTCGCGCGGTACGTCGAGGCGGTGCGCGAGGAGGAGTCGGAGGACGGGCGCCGGCCCGAGGGGTTCGTGCCGAACACCTGGTACTGGTACGTGGACGGCGACACCTACCTCGGCCGGATCCAGATACGGCACCGGCTCACTCCGTGGCTCCTCGACTACGGCGGCCACATCGGGTACGGCGTCCGGCCGGGCGCCCGTCGTCGCGGGCACGCGACCGCGATGCTCCGCGACGTCCTGCCGTACGCTCAGGCACTCGGCCTGGACCCGGTCCTCGTGACCTGTGATGCCACCAACATCGCGTCCCGCAAGGTGATCGAGGCCGGTGGCGGGAAGTTCGAGGACGAGCGGGACGGAAAATTGCGGTACTGGATCCGGACGGGGAGCTGAGGCGTCTTGCCCGGTATGGACACCCCCAGGAAATTCGAGAAGCCGCCCGCGCGGCCGTCGCCGCAGCCGCCCGAGGGGTGTCTCGCCGTCGCGATCCGTGTCCCGGTGCGGATCGTCGTGCTCGTGCTGGTCGTGCCGGTGCGGCTGGTGTGGGACGCGCTGGTGGTCGGCGGACGGTTCCTGTACCGGACCGTGCTGCGGCCGGTGGCGCGCGCGGTGTTCGTGTGGCCGTGGGTGGCCCTGTGGCGGTACGTCGTCGTGCCGCTCGCCAAGGCGCTCGGCTGGCTCACCAACCTCCTTGTCCTCGTACCTCTCGTCTGGCTGTACCGGTACGTGCTCACCCCGGTCGGGCACGCCCTCTCCTGGGCCGCCCGACAGATCGCGAGCGGCCTGGCGTGGGTGTACGCGCGCGTGCTCACTCCCGTCGGGCACGCGTGCGCGTGGGCCGCGGGCGGATTGGCAGCCGGCGTGGCGTGGGTCGTCGGTGGGGTGGCCGCCGGTGTGACCTGGCTCGGGCGGTATCTGGTCGTCGTGCCCGCCGAGTGGCTGTACGCGTGGGTCCTCGCGCCGGTCGGGCGGGCGATCGCCTGGTGCGGGCGGGGACTTCTGTGGCTGGTGAAGGCGATCGGTACCGGAGTCGGTGCCGTCCTCTACTGGACGGCCTGGATCCTCCTCGTCCTGCCCGCGATCGGCCTCTGGCGCTGGGTGCTGACACCGGTCGGGCGCGCGCTCGCCGTCATCGGGCGGGAGGTCCGGGACGCCCTCGGGCACGCCTGGCGGATCGCCGGGCACATCTCGCTCGCCGTGGGGCGGGTCCTCGGGACCCTCTTCCGGTGGATCTTCGTCGAGCCCGTGAGCTGGGTCTACCGGACGATCCTCACCCCGGTCGGACACGTCGTACGGGACCTGGTGCTGCGGCCCGCCGCCGAGGCCGCGCGCGCTGTGGGGCGGGTCACCCGGCAGGTGCTGACCGCCGTGCGCGACTCCGCCCGGCAGGCCCGTGCCGACTTCCGGCGGATGGTCTTCGGCGAGCCGCGAGCGCCCCAGCCGGTGGAGCGACGGGAACCGATGGGCGACGACACACGTACTCTTGGTAGAAGTACGACCGTTCTCACGAAGGACTAGGACACTGGGCAAGCGACAGCCCGAAGGCCCGCCGCCCGCACCCGCGGTGCAGCGCATCCGACTGCGCTACACCAAGCGCGGCCGCCTCCGGTTCACCAGCCACCGAGACTTCCAGCGCGCCTTCGAGCGTGCGCTGCGCCGCGCCGAGGTGCCGATGGCGTACTCGGCGGGGTTCACGCCGCATCCGAAGGTGTCGTACGCCAATGCCGCACCCACCGGCACGGGCAGTGAGGCGGAATACCTGGAGATCGCGCTCACCGCCGAGCGCGACCCCGACAAGCTGCGCGAGCTGCTCGACGAGTCGATGCCCGTAGGGCTCGACATCATCGACGCGGTCGAGGCCCGGACCTCCGGGCTCGCCGACCGGCTCACGGCTTCCGTGTGGGAGCTGCGGCTCGACGGAGTGGCGCCCGAGGACGCCGAGCGCGCGGTGGCCGCGTTCAACGCGGCCGAGAGCGTCGAGGTCCAGCGCATGGCCAAGAACGGCATGCGGACGTTCGACGCCCGACCCGCCGTAGCGCATCTTGAGACGGTTGGTCCACAGGCTGATAGGCCTACCGACCAGGCCTGTGCGATACTGCGGCTGGTTGTTCGGCACGTGACGCCTGCCGTTCGACCCGACGACGTCCTGTCCGGTCTTCGCGCCGTGGCCGACCTGGCGCCGCCGGTCGCCGCAGCGGTGACCAGGCTGGCGCAGGGGCTGTTCGATGAAGAGACCGGCACGGTGACCGACCCGCTCGCGCCCGACCGCGAGGCAGCAGTGACCGGGAACACCACGGTCGCCGAAGCTGCCGCCGCGAAGGCGCCGGCGTAGGGAAGTTCCGCGTAGGACGGACGTCGTAGCGTCGCCCTCGGACTCGGGAGCCACCTGGGTCGGGCAGCGCACCGACCACAAGACTTTCGCCAGGCCGTCCGCATCTGGGCGTACGGAACCGGCGAGACAGGACACAGAGAGCTCCCGTGCGGCGCCCGCGCCCCGGACGGCGGCACCGCGCAACGCGCGAGCCGCGGACGTCACCGGCATCCCCGCCGGACCAGGCGCGGCGCCCGGGAGCCTGACGGGAGAAACGCCCGCATGCTCGAACCGACCGAACCCACCGAGGGTTCCGAACCGACCACCCCGAGCGACACGCTGCCGCCGCGCCGCAGGCGCCGCGCCGCGTCTCGCCCAGCGGGACCGCCGACCGCCCCCGAGGGCGCGGTCGAGAACAGCGCTCCGGCCATACCGGCCGAGGTGAGCGACGAGAAGCAGGACGAGAACGTCGAGGTCACCGGGCCCGTTGCGGCCGAAGTGGCTGTCGAGGCTCCTGCTGCCGCAGAGGAAGCCGCGCCCGCCGGGCGTACGCGTCGGCGTGCCACTCGGCGGGTGTCCGCGCCCGCCGGTGCGCCCGAGGCGAGTGAGGTGCCCGAGGCGGCCGAGATCGTGGTGCCGGCCGTTGCCGCCGCCGCGCCCGCCGCCGTCGAGGAGACCGCGCCGCCCGTGGAGTCCGACGAGGACGCCGCTCCGCGGCGTACCCGCCGTCGTGCCACGCGCCGGGTGACCGCGCCCGAGACCGTTGCCCCGGCTGCCGTGGTGGCGCCGGTGGAGGAGCCCGAGGCCGCGCCTGTCGTCGCCGAGGAACCCGCCGTCGTAGAGGAAGAGGCTGCTGCGCCTGCCGGGCGTACGCGTCGGCGTGCTACCCGGAAGGTGTCTGCGCCCGCCGGTGCGCCCGAGGCGAGTGAAGTGCCCGAGGCCGCCGAGAGCGTTGAAGCCACCGCAGTGACCTCAGTGACCGAAGAAGTGACCGAAGGTTCCGCGGCTGCTGCGTCCGATGAGGATGCCGCCCCGCGTCGGAGCCGTCGTCGCGCCACGCGCCGTGTGTCCGCGCCTGCCGGGACGCCCGTGGGCGAGGAGGCCCCTGTGAACGACGAGACCCCCGCGGACACCGCGGAGACGAACACCACCGCCGAGGTTCCCGCCGAGGACTCGGGGCCGCGCCGTCGGCGCCGGTCCGTGCGGACCGCCGCCGGAGGGTTCTCCGCGCCCGCCCCCAAGAACGGGAACAGTGCCGAGGAGGAGGACGGTCCGCGCCGGCCGAGGCGGCCCGCTGTCGCCGTGTTCCAGGCGCCCGTCTTCACCGAGCCGATGTTCCAGACCCCCGAGCGGGCCGCCGCTGCCGCTGCCGCCGAGGCCGTGGAGGACGACGAGGAAGAGGTCGTCGTAGCGGAGCCCGTCGCGGTGGAGGTGGTCGAGGAGGAGACCGGCGGGCGTCGTCGGCGTCGCCGCCGGGGTGCCGCCTTCGAGGCGGAGCCCGAGGCGCCCGCCGTCGTCGAGACCGCCGTCGTGGAGGAGGAGCCCGAAGAGGCCGAGGAGGCCGAGGACTCCGCCGACGGTGACGAGGCCGAGGAGACCGGTTCGCGCCGTCGCCGTCGGCGTGGTGGCCGGCGTCGTCGCCGTGGCGAGTCCGCCACCGGTGAGGACGAGGGCGAGGACGGCGAGGAGTACGCCGCCGAGCAGGCCGCGCAGGATTCAGAGGACACCGCCGAGCAGGTCGAGGAGGACGCCGAGGAGGCGGACGACGACCAGGGCGGTTCCGGGTCGAGCAGTAGCCGTCGTCGGCGTCGTCGGCGTCGTCGCGCCGGTGACTCGGGCGGCGAGAGCGAGGCGCCCTCGTCGGCCGACGACCCCGAGCGCACCGTCGTCAAGGTCCGCGAGCCGCGCGCCAAGAAGGACGAGCACCCGAGCGACGAGGTGCAGTCCATCAAGGGCTCGACGCGTCTCGAGGCCAAGAAGCAGCGTCGCCGCGAAGGCCGCGAGCAGGGCCGCCGGCGCGTCCCGATCATCACCGAGGCAGAGTTCCTGGCCCGCCGTGAGGCCGTCGAGCGGGTGATGGTCGTCCGGCAGAGCGGTGAGCGCACGCAGATCGGCGTCCTGGAGGACGGCGTGCTCGTCGAGCACTACGTCAACAAGGAGCAGTCGACCTCGTACGTCGGCAACGTCTACCTGGGCAAGGTCCAGAACGTGCTGCCCTCGATGGAGGCCGCGTTCATCGACATCGGCAAGGGACGGAACGCTGTTCTCTATGCCGGTGAAGTGAACTTCGAAGCGCTCGGTATGGCCAACGGGCCGCGGCGCATCGAGAGCGCGCTCAAGTCCGGCCAGTCCGTGCTCGTGCAGGTCACCAAGGACCCGATCGGGCACAAGGGCGCCCGTCTGACCAGCCAGGTCTCCCTCCCGGGGCGCTACCTCGTGTACGTCCCCGAGGGCTCCATGACCGGCATCAGCCGCAAGCTGCCCGACACCGAACGGGCCCGGCTGAAGACCATCCTCAAGAAGATCGTCCCCGAGGACGCGGGCGTCATCGTGCGCACCGCCGCCGAGGGCGCGAGCGAGGACGAGCTGAGCCGCGACGTCGAGCGCCTCCAGGCACAGTGGGAGGACATCCAGAAGAAGGCGAAGAGCGGCGGCGGCTCGAACGCGCCGACTCTGCTGTACGGCGAGCCGGACATGACCGTCCGCGTCGTGCGCGACATCTTCAACGAGGACTTCACCAAGGTCATCGTCAGCGGCGACGAGGCGTGGGACACCATCCACGGCTACGTCGCGCACGTCGCCCCCGACCTCGCCGACCGGCTCTCCCGCTGGACCTCCGAGGTCGACGTCTTCGCGACGTACCGCATCGACGAGCAGCTGATGAAGGCGCTGGACCGCAAGGTCTGGCTGCCCAGTGGCGGTTCGCTGGTCATCGACAAGACCGAAGCGATGATCGTGATCGACGTCAACACCGGCAAGTTCACCGGTCAGGGCGGCAACCTCGAAGAGACCGTGACCAGGAACAACCTGGAGGCGGCCGAGGAGATCGTGCGCCAGCTGCGGCTGCGCGACCTGGGCGGCATCGTCGTCATCGACTTCATCGACATGGTCCTGGAGTCCAACCGGGACCTCGTCCTGCGGCGGCTCCTGGAGTGCCTGGGCCGCGACCGTACGAAGCACCAGGTCGCCGAGGTCACCTCGCTGGGCCTGGTCCAGATGACCCGCAAGCGCGTCGGACAGGGTCTGTTGGAGTCCTTCTCCGAGACCTGCGTCCACTGCAACGGCCGCGGTGTCATCGTGCACATGGAGCAGCCGACCTCGGTCGGTGGCGGCGGCAAGCGCAAGCGGCGCGGGCGCGGTGGTGACGGCAGCGGGCAGGACGCCCACGACACGCACGAGCACGACCACGAGCACGAGGTGGTCGACGACGAGGTCGAGACGGAGGCCGAGGTGGCCGCCGAGGTCGCCGCGCCGGTGCCGTTCGCCGAGCCCGAGTTCCGGCCCGACGAGGACCTGTACAGCAGCGCCGCCGAGGCGGAGGCCGCGGCCACCCGTGGTGGGCGTTCGCGGCGCCGGACGAGCCGTCGGGCGTCGGCTCCGGCCGGTGCGCCGAGGGGCGAGTCCCGGCAGGCGCGCGACGCGCAGGAGGTGCGTGAGGAGGCCGAGCCGGCCGCCGTCGCGCAGGCCGAGCCCGTCGCCGTGGAGGACCCGGTCGTCGAGGCGCCCGTGGTTCAGGAGACCCCGGCGCCCGCGCCGGTCGCCGAGGCTCCGGTGGTCGACGACGCCGCGCCCAAGGGGCGTACGCGGCGTCGGGCGACCCGTAAGGCGACCGCGCCCGCGGGTTCGCCGGCCGGGTCCGAGGAGGCCGCCGTGGTGACGGTCACCGAGGCCGCCGCGCCGGTCGTCGTCGAGACGCCCGCGCCCGTCGAGCAGCCCGAGGCACCCGCCGAGAGCGCGGCTCCGGCCCGCCCGCGGCGCCGTGCCGTGCGCAAGGCCACCGCGCCCACCGCGTCCGAGGAGGCGGCCGTGACGGTCGTACCGGCGGCCGTGGTGGAGGAAGCGCCGGTCGCTGAGGCCGAGGTCGAGGCGGACGCTCCGGCCAAGAAGACGGCCGCGCGCAAGGCCGCCAAGAAGGCCCCGGCGAAGAAGGCGGTCGCCAAGAAGGCGGCGGCCACCAAGACCGCGGCCAAGAAGACGGCCGCGAAGAAGACGACGGCCAAGAAGGCCGCCAAGACCACGTCGAAGAAGACCGCGGCGGCGGAGCAGACGAGCCCGTCCTCCGTCACCGCCTCCACCGACGAGGGCTGAACCCCGGGCGGGTGCGGCTGGTCCATGTGACCAGTCGCACTCCCCACCGGGCCCGGTTTGACCCGTTCGGCTGCGGCCCCGTAACCTTGACTGTCGGCGTGTCCACTGGTGACACGCCACATCCCCGTAAACCTCTTCCTCCCGGGCGTGTTCCGCCGGGAGAGGCCGTCTGCTCCGCAGGGCGGCTGGACTGCGGGGGTGCCGTCCCTGAGCTAGAGAGTGAGATCAGCGTGTACGCCATCGTGCGCAGCGGTGGTCGCCAGCACAAGGTTGCTGTCGGCGACATCGTTGAGGTTGACAAGATTTCCACTGCCAAGGTTGGCGACACGGTCGAGCTCTCGACCCTGCTCGTTGTCGACGGCGACGCTGTGACCAGCGACCCGTGGGTGCTGGCCGGCATCAAGGTCCAGGCCGAGATCGTGGACCACCACAAGGGCGTCAAGATCGACATCCTTCGGTACAAGAACAAGACCGGTTACCGCCGTCGTCAGGGCCACCGCCAGCAGTACACGGCGATCAAGGTCACTGAGATCCCCGCGGCTGCGAAGTAAGGGACTGAGGAGAGATGGCACACAAGAAGGGCGCATCGTCCACCCGGAACGGTCGCGACTCCAATGCCCAGCGGCTCGGCGTGAAGCGCTTCGGCGGTCAGGTCGTCAACGCTGGTGAGATCCTGGTCCGCCAGCGCGGCACCCACTTCCACCCCGGTTCGGGCGTCGGCCGTGGCGGCGACGACACGCTGTTCGCGCTGAACGCCGGTGCGGTGGAGTTCGGTACGCACCGTGGCCGCAAGGTCGTGAACATCGTTCCGGTCGCCTGAAGCATCAGGTAGCTGATTCAGGCAACTGATCGGAAGCTTTCGCGAGGCGGACCTCACTTCCCTTCCGGGAAGCGGGTCCGCCTTTCGCGTGTTTCTACTGAAGAGCAGCGGCTAGCTGTACCCACAAGACTTTGTTGTACGTAACTGGAGGCACATCCCATGACCACCTTCGTGGACCGCGTCGAGCTGCATGTCGCCGCGGGTAACGGAGGCCACGGCTGTGCCTCCGTCCACCGTGAGAAGTTCAAGCCGCTCGGCGGCCCGGACGGCGGCAACGGCGGAAGGGGCGGTGACGTCATCCTCATCGTCGACCAGTCCGTGACCACGCTGCTCGACTACCACCACTCGCCGCACCGCAAGGCCACCAACGGCAAGCCCGGCGAGGGCGGCAACCGCTCCGGCAAGGATGGCCAGGACCTGGTCCTGCCGGTGCCGGACGGCACGGTCGTGCTCGACGGCGCGGGCAACGTGCTCGCCGACCTCGTCGGCCACGGCACCTCCTACATCGCCGCGCAGGGCGGCCGGGGCGGCCTCGGCAACGCGGCGCTGTCGTCGGCCCGCCGCAAGGCCCCCGGTTTCGCGCTGCTCGGTGTTCCCGGTGACCTCCAGGACATCGTGCTGGAGCTGAAGACGGTCGCCGACGTCGCGCTCGTGGGCTACCCGAGCGCCGGCAAGTCCTCGCTGATCTCCGTGCTGAGCGCGGCCAAGCCGAAGATCGCCGACTACCCGTTCACGACGCTGGTCCCCAACCTCGGCGTGGTCACCGCCGGCGAGACCGTCTACACCATCGCCGACGTGCCCGGTCTCATCCCCGGCGCCAGCCAGGGCAAGGGCCTCGGCCTGGAGTTCCTGCGCCACGTCGAGCGGTGCAGCGTCCTCGTGCACATCCTGGACACCGCGACGCTGGAGTCCGAGCGCGACCCGATCTCCGACCTCGACATGATCGAGGAGGAGCTGAAGCAGTACGGCGGCCTCGACCGGCGCCCGCGGATGGTCGTCCTGAACAAGATCGACGTGCCGGACGGCAAGGACCTCGCCGAGATGGTGCGGCCGGATCTGGAAGCGCGTGGCTACCGCGTCTTCGAGGTGTCCGCCGTCGCCCACACGGGACTGCGTGAACTGTCCTTCGCCATCGCGGAGTTCGTCGCCGCGTCGCGGGCCGCGAAGCCGAAGGAGGAGGCGACCCGGATCGTCATCCGCCCGAAGGCGGTCGACGACAGCGGCTTCACCGTCGTGCAGGAGGAGGACGGCCTCTTCCGCGTGCGCGGCGAGAAGCCCGAACGCTGGGTCCGCCAGACCGACTTCAACAACGACGAGGCCGTCGGCTACCTCGCCGACCGGCTCAACCGGCTCGGTGTGGAGGCGTCGTTGATGAAGGCCGGCGCCCGTTCCGGCGACGGCGTCGCCATCGGTCCCGAGGACAACGCGGTCGTCTTCGACTGGGAGCCGACCGTGATGGCCGGTGCGGAGATGCTGGGCCGGCGTGGCGAGGACCACCGGCTCGACGAGCCGCGGCCGGCGACGCAGCGGCGTCGGGACAAGCAGGCCGAACGGGACGAGGCGACCCAGGAGTTCGAGGAGTTCAAGCCCTTCTGAACGACCCGCGCGGTGCGGCCTTCCGGCGATCGGAGCCGTGCGGTGACGGTTCGGCCGGCGGGCCGACCGCGCGGCTCGGCGAGGTGACTGCCCCTCGAACGGGGCGCCGGTCGTCGGCCGTGGCGGCTGCGTGTCCGGCGCGGCGGCTGTCGGTCGGGTGTGGTGGCCGGTGGCATAGCCGTTTGCCCGGCGCGGCTGCCCGTCCGGCGCGGTGGCTGTCCGACCTGGCTGGGTGACTGTCCGTCGGGTGCGGTGACCGGTCGACCGGTGGGAGGGCCGCTTGCCCGGCGTGGCGGCTGCCTCTCCGGCGCAAGGGCCGCCCGCCCCGGCGGAGTTGACCGCCCGTCAGGCACGGCGGCCGTCCGGCCCGGCATGACGACCGCTCGCCCCACCCCGCCCGCCGGTCGTCCGTCCGCCCGCCGATCGTCCGTCCGGCGTGAAGATCATTCACCGGCGTGACCAAACTGGCTGAGACCCGTTGCTCTCGGAGTAACGGGTCTCTTGCTGTGCGCTCATTTGTCATGGACGCGATACTTACTGTTCAACAGGTGGGACTCCGCGCACTGTGAGGCTTCCAAGTGACCCAAGAGGCCAACGTCGCAAGGGAGTTCACCGATGACCGGAGCCGTATCACCCGATCGACGACGTTTTCTCGCGGCCGGCGCGGCGGTGCTGGGAGCCGCCGCCTCCGCCCAGCTCTGGCTGCCGACCACCGCCCGAGCTGCCGAAACCCCGCTGCCCGACGGTGTGTTCAGCCTCGGCATCGCCTCCGGCGACCCGCTGCCCGACGGCATCGTGCTGTGGACGCGGCTCGCCCCGGACCCGCTCAACGGTGGTGGGATGCCGGATCAAGTGGTCCCGGTGGAGTGGGAAATCGCCGAGGACGCCCGTTTCAGAAAGCACCTGCGCCGCGGCATCGCGCCCGCGCGGCCCGAGTACGGGCACAGCGTTCACGTGGATGTACGGGGACTGCGCCCCGGCCGTGACCACTGGTACCGCTTCCGCGTCAGCGGGCAGCTCTCCGCCACCGGCCGCACCCGCACCGCGCCCCCCGCGAACAGCTCCGGCGGCCGACTGCGCGTCGCGCTCGCCTCCTGCCAGAACTGGCAGAACGGCTACTTCACGCCGTACGCCGACATGCTGTCCCAGGATCCCGACTTCGTGCTCTTCGTCGGTGACTACATCTACGAGTCGGCGCCGTCGAACGCGGGACCGCGCCGGCACGAGGGGACCGGGGAGCCGTACAGCCTGGTCCAGTACCGCAACCGGTACGCGCAGTACCGCACCGACCCGGATCTGCTGGCGATGCACGCCAACGCCCCCTGGGTGGTGACCTTCGACGACCACGAGGTGGACAACGACTGGGCGGGGGAGATCCCGCAGGACCCCGCCCAGCAGTCGCACGACGCGTTCGTGGCGCGGCTGACGGCGGCCTTCCAGGCGTACTACGAGCACATGCCGGTGCGCGCGAGCGCCGTGCCGGACGGGCCGCACATCCAGATGTACCGGCGCCTCGAGTTCGGCCGCCTGATGCGCCTGAACGTCCTGGACACCCGGCAGTTCCGCAGCGACCAGGCGACCACGCAGGCCGGCGCCGAGGACCCGTCGATGACGATGATGGGCGCCGAGCAGAAGGAGTGGCTGCTGAAGGGGCTGCGCCACTCGCCCGCCCGCTGGAACGTCATCGCCTCGCAGATCATGATGGCCGAGACGGACATCCTGCTCGGCGCGGGCAAGCAGTGGTTCTACGACGCCTGGGACGGCTACCAGGCCGAACGCAACGCCCTGCTGGGGGACTTCAAGAGCGTCCGCAACCCCGTGGTGCTCAGCGGCGACCGGCACCTCACGATGATCAGCGACCTCAAGGAAGACTTCGCCGATCCGGACTCCGACGTCGTCGGCGCCGAGTTCGTGGGGACGTCCATCTCCAGCAACGGCGACCAGGACCAGGCCGCCTTCCACGCCCAGTGGGACCCGCTGATGGCGGACAACCCGCACTGGAAGGTGATCGACGCCCACCGCGGCTACCACCTGTTCGACATCCGGCGGGACGGCATCGACGCGAAGGTGCGGGTCGTGGACACCGTCGTGAAGCCGACGGCGACACCGAGTACGTACGCCTCACTCCGGGTGGAGTCGGACGATCCCGGCGTCAGTGTGGTCTGACTTCTGTGAACCCTGTGCGAACGGAGCCTGAGACTCATCTGTGTCCCAGGCTCCTCTCAGGTCAAACTCAGGAACAACTCTTACCGTCCGTTAACCATGGAGACGGATTGTATTAAGGAAGCGCTGCCCGTCGGGACCCGGCTGCTGCACATCGGCCCGCACAAGACCGGGACCACCGCCATCCAGGGCGCGCTGTTCGCCGCGAAGGACACGATGCCCGAGCACGGCGTCGACTTCCCCGCACACAGCAGGCACCCGATGGAAGCGGCCCTCGCGGCCTGCGCCCGGCCCGCGATGATGGGCGACACCGCGCCCACCGACAAGCACTGGACGCGCCTCCTCGACGCCGTGCGGGCCACCGGCGACCGCACCTCGGTGATCAGCAGCGAGTTCTTCGCCGACGCCCAGGACGACGAGACCCTGGCCAGGATCGTGGAGCAGCTCGGCGGCGAGCGCGTGCACATCCTGATCACCCTGCGCCCGCTGGCGAAGATCATGCCCTCGCAGTGGCAGCAGTACGTGCAGAACGGCCTGCGCATGGGCTACGACAACTGGCTGGAGCACATGCTCCGCAAGGCGCCGTACGAGCAGCCCAACCCCAGCTTCTGGCGGCGGCACCGGCACGACCGGCTGGTCGAGCGGTGGGCCCGGGTCGTGGGTCCCGAGCGGGTCACCGTCGTCGTGGTCGACGACAGCGACCGGGACGGGCTGCTGCGCACCTTCGAGACACTGCTCGGGCTGCCGGCGAATCTCCTGCGGCCGGTTCCGGACGCGGCCAACCGTTCTCTCACCCTCGCCGAGACCGAAATGCTGCGGAAGCTCAACGTCGAATTCCGCGGAAATGGCCTCCCCGACGAGCTGTATTCCAAGCTCGTGCGCAACGGCGCGGTCATGCATATGAAGAATTCGTGCAGCCCGACTCCGCAGGACGTGAAGATCACCACGCCCCGGTGGGCACTGGAGGCGGCCGGCGCGATCGGCGCCGAGATGGCCGGGACCATCGCCGCCACGGGCGTACGGGTCGTAGGGGACCCGGACCTGCTGTCGGCCGTGCCCGAGGGGGGTGGGAAGGCGCCGGGCGCGCCGCGGATCGCTCCCGAAGTGGCCGCGCAGGCGCTCTACGGGGCGCTCGCGGCGGTGGCCGCGGCGCCCGTTCGGCACAGTGCGCCGGCGAAGGCGCGGACGGTTCACCAGACGTCGTCGAAGGAACTCGTACGGGTTCTCGGTCACCGTTGTCTGAAGAGGCTCCGGCGGCGCTGAGTTCCGTCATCGCACGGTCACCGGCAGTGCAAGATGAATGACAGGTGTCGCGCGCCTATGCGGCGGAGGTCACTCGCCTTGCACTGCGGTAACCGCGAGTGGGACCATTTGCGAGTTCCCCATTGTCCCGAGGTAGGTCAAGGTCACCTGTGTCGCACATAGCCAAGCCCCGCACCACCGCAGTGATCCTGGCCGGCGGTACCGGTCAGCGCGTGGGTCTCTCGATCCCCAAGCAGCTGCTGAAGATCGCCGGCAAGGCAGTCATCGAGCACACCCTGACCACCTTCGAGAACGCCGACTCGATCGACGACATCATCGTCCTGATGGCGCCGGGCTACGTCCCGGACATCGAGAAGATCGTCGCCAAGGCCGGCTTCGAGAAGGTCACCCGGATCATCGAGGGCGGCTCCACGCGCAACGAGACCACCGAGCGCGCCATCGCCGTGCTCGGCGAGGGCCTGGCCGAGGGTGAGGACCGCAACGTCCTCTTCCACGACGCCGTGCGCCCCCTGCTCTCACAGCGCGTGATCGACGACTGCGTGATCGCCCTGGAGCGTTTCCAGGCCGTCGACGTGGCCATCCCGTCCGCGGACACCATCATCGTGACGCGCACGCACGGCGACGACGGCGAGTTCATCACCGAGATCCCGGACCGCTCCCGGCTGCGCCGCGGCCAGACGCCCCAGGCGTTCAAGCTGTCCACGATCCGCCGCGCCTACGAGGTCGCCTCGGGGGACCCCAACTTCCAGGCCACGGACGACTGTTCGGTCGTACTCAAGTACCTGCCGGACGTGCCGATCCACGTCGTCGCGGGCGACGAGTACAACATGAAGGTCACCCAGCCCGTCGACGTCTTCATCGCCGACAAGCTCTTCCAGCTCGCCTCCACGGCCGCGCCCGAGCAGGTCGACGAGGCCGCCTACCGCGAGCTGCTCACGGGTAAGACGCTGGTCGTCTTCGGCGGCTCGTACGGCATCGGCAAGGACATCGCCGAGGTCGCCGAGGGCTACGGCGCCACGGTGTACGCGCTGGGCCGCTCGACCACCGGCACGCACGTCGAGAACCCCGAGGAGGTCGACGACGCGCTGTCCAAGGCGTACGGCGAGACCGGGCGCATCGACTACGTCATCAACACCGCGGGCGTGCTGCGCATCGGCAAGCTGGCCGAGACGGACAACGCGACGATCGAGGAAGCGCTGAAGGTCAACTACCTGGCGCCCGTGCAGATCGCTCGTTCCGCGTACAAGTACCTCGCCGAGACCAAGGGCCAGCTGCTGCTCTACACCTCCAGCAGCTACACCCGCGGCCGCGCCGAGTACAGCCTGTACTCCTCGACCAAGGCCGCGATGGTGAACCTCACGCAGGCCCTGGCGGACGAGTGGGCCGGCGACGGCATCCGCGTGAACTGCATCAACCCGGAGCGCACCGCCACCCCGATGCGCACCAAGGCGTTCGGCCAGGAGCCGACGGGCACGCTGCTCTCCTCCGAGGCCGTGGCCCGTACCTCGCTCGACGTGCTGCTGTCCGAGCTGACCGGCCATGTCATCGACGTCCGCCAGCAGGACCCGACGGCCGGCGCGGCCAAGGCGTCCGGCTTCGAGGCCGCCCTCGCCTCGGTCCTCGACGTCCAGGACGGCGTTTAATCAAGCCTGACTCTGAGCTCCGGTAAATTACTCGAAACCCCCAAGAGCAGGTTTATCAGTGATTTCCACCGCTATTCGCGTGGCCCGGGTGGGCAGCGCGGCTGAGCTGGCCGCCGCCGCCCTGATGATGCTGGGATACCCGGCCCTCATGCTGGCCGCCCTCATCCCGAGCGTCCCCGCCTTCGCCGCCGCGACCGTAGTGACGTACGTCGCGGACCACTACCTCCACCGCCAGGCCAGCTACCTGATCAACCGCCTCAGCAAGGTCAGAGCGGGCCTCTCCATCCGCTTCCTGATCCGCCAGCTCCTGCTGATCCTGCTGCTGGCCCGCATGGACCTCTCCGACAACCTCATCTTCTACGGCGCGATCGCCTGCTTCATCGCCTTCTACGGCCTCCAGGCCCCGCACGGCGCCGTCGTCACGCTGATCCGCAACCGCCGCCGGATGCCGGTCGCCACCCGCAACGTCGACCTCGGCTCACGCATCCACATCCCGGACGCCCCGAAGTTCGGCCTGCTGGAGCGCTCCGCCGAGAAGATGCTCCACCTCGACCTGTTCGCCGTCGTCGGCCTGCTGATCTCCGCGCAGCTGGACTCGGCCGTCGCGGGCTTCATCGGCATCGGCGTCACCCTGTTCCTGGGCACCCTCTACGTCGCCGCGCTCCTGCCGTACATACGGGGTACGAAGATCCCGCCGACGCCGGAGGTCATCCTCGCGGCCGTCGACGACTGGCTGCGCGAGTACAACCCGCAGACGGTGCTCTACTTCTCCGGCTCCAAGGACTCGGCGTACCAGGTCAACATGTGGCTGGAGACCATGGAACAGCTGGACACCCGGCCGCTGGTCCTGCTCCGTGAGCGCGTGATACTGCAGAACCTCGCCCAGACCAAGGCCCCCGTCATCTGCGTGCCCGGCGGTGTGCACCTGATGAACATGGACCTGTCGACCGTGCGCGTCGCGCTGTACGCGGCCAACGTCGGCAAGAACATCCACCTGCTGCGCGTCCCCACCATGAAGCACGTCTTCATCGGCCACGGCGACAGCGACAAGCTGGCCAGCGTCAACCCGTTCAGCAAGGTCTACGACGAGGTGTGGACCGCCGGCCGCGCGGGCCGCGACCGCTACGCCATCGCCGACGTCGGTGTCCGCGACGACGACATCGTCGAGGTCGGCCGCCCGCAGCTCGCCCCGATCCAGACCTGGCAGGGCGTCCCCGAGGGCCGTATCCCGACCGTGCTCTACGCGCCGACCTGGGAGGGCTGGGACAACGAGCCCGGCAACACCTCCCTGCTGCTGGCCGGCGAGAACATCGTGAAGAAGCTGCTCAAGGCCGACCCGCCGGTCCGTGTCCTGTACAAGCCGCACCCCTTCACCGGCACCGTCAGCCCCGCGGCCGGCTCCGCGCACCGCAAGGTCGTCGCCCTCGTCGAGAAGGCCGCCGCCCAGCGCGCGACCGACCCGCGCTTCCAGGCCGACGCGGCCGTGCAGACCAAGGCCAAGGCCGACCTGGCCCGCATCGAGGCCCGCATCGCCGAACTGTCCGGCGGCCCCGCCGACAAGGGCGACGAGGCCGAGCTGACCCGTGACGGCGTGGTCGACCTGGTCAAGTACGAGGAGATCGCCCGGCTGCGCGCCGAGTGGAACGACGCGTACTGGAAGTCGGTCGGCACCTTCGAGCACCGCGTCATCTCGGGCGCCGAGCCGCGCCTGTACGACTGCTTCAACGTGTCCGACGCGATGGTCTCCGACATCTCCAGCGTGGTCTCCGACTTCATCGCGAGCGGCAAGCCGTACGCGGTGACGGACTCCGCGAAGCTGGGCGTGGAGGAGTTCAAGCGGCAGAACACCGCGGTGCGCGCGGCCGTGATCCTCTCCAACAAGGCGGCGGAACTGGGCGAGTTGCTGACGGCGGTCCGCGCCCCGGACGCCGACCCGATGGCCGAGGACCGCAAGGAACTCAAGGAGTACCTGCTCGGCCCGGACGAGCCCACGTCGATCGAGCAGTTCAACACCGCGGTGGGGAACCTGGCGGTCAAGTCCGAGACGCGCAACGTCGGTCAGGAGCGGGCGGCGGCGACCGGTGAGGCGGCGGCTCCGGCCGAGGCGCACCTGTCGGCGGACCCCACGGTCGGCTGACCGGAGGCCGCTTTCGGCCAGGATTTGGTCAAGAAGGGCCCGGTTTTCGAGGAGTGATCCTCAAAAACCGGGCTCTTTTGCGTACCCCCTGCTGACGGAGGACAACCGATCGGCGCGGTCGGCCGTCTTCCAGACGGCGACCGGATGGCGACCCAGTTGATACGGGGGAAACGTGCCATGGACGAAGGGGGAGAAGCGTGACCGTGACACAGCCTGATGTGACCGTGGTCGTCGGGGCGTACGAGGCGATGCCGTATCTCGTCGAGTGCCTGCGCTCGGTCGAGGCGCAGACGCTGGACCCGGCCCGCATCGAGGTCATCGCCGTGGACGACGGCTCGACGGACGGTACGGGGGAGTACCTGGAGGAGTTCGCGGCCCGCGCCGCGACCCATGTCACGGTGATCCACCAGGAGAACTCGGGCGGGCCCAGCGCCCCGCGCAACGTCGGCCTCGGCAAGGCGAGCGGGCGCTACGTCTTCTTCCTCGACGCCGACGACCGGCTCGCCCCGGAGGCACTGGAGCGCATGGTCGCGATGGCCGACCGCAACGGCACGGACGTGGTGCTCGGCAAGGTCGAGGGCATCAACCGCGTCCCGCCCAAGGCGGCGTGGGTCGAGACGCTGGAGCGCACCGACGTCTTCCACTCCAACATCAAGTTCACGCTGAGCGCCCAGAAGCTGTTCAGACGGGCGCTGTTGGAGCGGCACAGCATGCGGTTCGACGAGTCGCTGTTCACCGGCGAGGACGCGCTGTTCACGATGGAGGCCTATCTGCGGGCCGACGGCGTCTCCGTGATCGCCGACCACACCTGCTACTACCTGGTGGGCCGCGACGACGGCAAACACGTGACGAAGAGCGGGAGTTACACCCTGCGCTTCGACTCCGCGCGTGCCCTGATGAACCTCATCGCGGAGATGGTCCCGCCGGGCGTAGAGCGCGACAAGCTGATGCTCCGCCCCTTCCTCGTCACGCTGCTCCCGCAGTTCGGCCCCAAGTACCTCAAGGACAGCGAGCAGGTCAGGCGCCACAAGTTCGAGCTGGCCAAGCCCCTGATGGCCGCCCACTGGACGGACGAGGTCGCCGTCCGCCTCAAGGTGGACGAGCGGCTCCGCCTCCACCTGGTCGCCGAGGAACGCCCCGAACTCCTCCTGGACGTCGTCGAGTTCGTCCGCGCCAAGAAGCAGCCCACCGCCGTCCTGGAGCGGCGGGGCCGCCGGGTGTACCTGGCGTATCCGCACTTCCGCTCCGGAGACACCGGGCTGCCCGACTCCTTGTACCTCGCCGAGCCGAGGGAGGCCCGCGAGGTCGAGGGGTACCGGGAGGGGGCCGCGGGCGCGTTCGTCCGGCGGGCGGCGCGGGCAGCCGTACCGTACGCGTCGCCTCCGCCTCGGCCCGTACGCCGTCCGCCGCCGCGTGCTCCTCGGCCTCGCGGCGGGCGTTCGTGCCGCGCTGGTCGACCAACTGCTCCTCGCGGCGGGCGAG
>NZ_JBLTJC010000047.1:0-42495 GCF_048158785.1 Streptomyces colwelliae
CAGAGCGATGGGGGCGGGCGCATGGCGGACAGCACCGTACGGATCGACGGGAACACCTTGCGGCTGCCCGGTGGGGTGGCGGTGCGCTTCGTCCGCACCCTGCGTCTGCCCGAGACGGGCACGTATCCGTTGCCGCCGGGGCTCGGCGAGTTCCCGGTCCGGCGGGTCGCGGACTTCCCGGACACGGTGCCCGAGGAGTGGCGGGCGCGGGGCGGGGTGATGCTGCCGGTGTATCTGCGCGAGGCGATGTGGCTGAGTTTCGCGGGCACGGCCGAGCCCGCCGCTCTCCAGGTCGGGGTGGGCAAGGTGTGCGCCGTCTCGGGGAAGCCGTGGAGCGACCGCCTGTCCCGGAACCCGCAGAACTATGTGGTGCTGCCCCGCCAGCCGTGGCTCGACGGCATCAACTCCGGCAAGGGGACCGTCCGTCAGTTCGTGGCGGTCCCGCTCGGCCTCGGTGCGACGGTCGAGGGACAGGTCACGGGCGAGGAGGTGTGGGGCGGCGTCCAGCTCCAGTCCTTCCCGCTCGGCGAGCGGGAGTTGGCCAGGTGGCGCGAGGCGGAGCGCCGCCGCTCGGAGCGGACGCGAACGACGGCCTTGCCGACCGGGGGCTACGGCATGCCCGCCATGCCGATGATGTCCGCGCAGGCCGCCCCCGCACCCGGCGCTCCGCCGGCACCGGGCCCCCGGGCCGCCGCTGCCATGGGGCTCGGTGTCGGCGGTTCGATGCGCCAGGAGGTCTACGAGGACGACCGCCCGCTGAAGGCCTGGGCCGAGGAGCCCGCCGGGCGGGTGTTCGTGCACCTGGTGACGCCCCCGGAGTGGCGCCGCATCACCGGCGAGGCCCCGCCGCCGTCGCCGGTGGACCGCGCCGCGTACACCCGGGCGGGGCTCCCCTGGTTCGACTACTACGACCAGGACGCCGAGGATCTGACCCCCGCCGACACCCTGGAGGCGGTGAAGCCGGTCGGCGACTGGCTGGGCGACGACCACGAACCCTGGCAGCAGCCCACGCCCGACCAGGTGCGGCCGCTCAAGGACGCGCAGGGCAGGCCGGTGGAGGACGGCGACTGGTAGGCCACCATCACGTTGCACTGGATGCAACGCCCGTTGCCGGTCTTGCGCTCGACAGGCCCCGCACGCCAAGGTTGCTGTGACGACCGGGGCAAGCGACGACCTGAGGGTGTGGGTATGACGAGTGGTGCGGAGGCGTCACGCGAGGGCTGGAGCAGGCGCCGTTTCATCGGCGCCCTGGGCGGAACCGCGGCGGTGATCGCGGTCCCCGCACCGGCCGCAACACCCGCGGATCCGGAATCGTCCCGTACGACCACGCCGGAATCGTCGGCCGCGAAGGCACCGGCACCCGGCACCCGCCGCCCCGCCAAGGCTTCCGGCCCCCGCGCCCTGTACCTCGGCACGTACACCTCGGTCGACGGCGGCGGCACGGGCATCGGCCTGGCCACCTACGACGCGTCGACCGGGCAGATCACCGGCGCGGGCACGCTCACCGGGGTCGCCGACCCGTCGTACCTCGCCGTGCATCCCGACGGCCGCACGCTGTACGCGGTCGACGAGCAGACGGCCGGCGCGGTGACCGCCGTACGGCTGGCGGACCGCACGGTCCTCGGCGCGCGGAGCACCGGCGGGGCGGGCCCCTGCCATCTGTCCGTGCACCCCACCGGGCGCTGGCTGCTCAGCGCGAACTACACGTCCGGCAGCGTGGCCGTGCACCCCATCGACACCTCGGGCGCGCTCGGCGAACGCACCGCGCTGGTCAAACACTCCAGTCCGCAGCCGGGCCCGGGCCAGGACGGCCCGCACGCGCACCAGTTCGTGACCAGTCCCGACGGCGGTCATGTCCTCGCCGTCGACCTGGGCACCGACACGGTGTACACCTACCGCCTGGACACCACGAAGGGCACGCTCACCGAGGTCTCGCAGGCGCACACCCGCGCGGGCGCGGGCCCGCGCAGCCTCACGTTCCATCCCGGCGGCCGGTACGCCTACCTGGCGAACGAGGTCGACGACACCATCGCGGTCTGCGCCTACGACCCGGCCACGGGCGCCCTCTCGATCGGCGACCCGCAGTCCAGCGGCAGCACGGGCGACGCCACCAACTACCCGGCGCAGATCCTGGTGACGTCGAACGGCGCGTACGCCTTTCTCGCCAACCGCGGCGACAACACCCTTGCCCGGTACGCCGTCGAGGCCGACGGCGCCCGGCTCAGGCTGCTCGGCACGGTGCCGGTGTCCGGTGACTTCCCGCGGCAGATCGCGCTCTCACCGGACGGGACGCTGCTGTTCACCGCGAACCAGAAATCGAGCACGGTGAGCGTGTTCCACGTGGACGACAGCACGGGTCAACTCGCCCTCGCGGGCGAGCCGTTCGCGTCACCGGTCGCCGTCTGTGCGCTGCCGCTGTAGGGGGCGCGGGCAGGACGCCGCGCTGGCCTGGGTGAGCAGCACATGCATGCGCTCGGTGAGGTGGGTGACGGAGTCGGCGGGCGCGTGAAACGGCAGTCGTACGTCGCCGTGGGCGCGGGCGCGCTCGATGCGCAGCGTCAGTCCGTGCCGGTCCACGGCGAGGGGCTGGACGCGGACCGCGCCGTGCAGGCTGTCGGGTTCGACGAGTCGGGTGAGCCGCTCGACCGCGTCGGAGTGGCAGTCGGCGAGGTGGGTCAGCAGTTGGGCCTCGGCCAGGGCCAGCGGGTCGGGTTCGGCGGCGGCGAACTCGTCGAGGTCGACGACGACCGCGCCGGTCGGCGGGCGGAGCACCACGCGCGTTGCCCGGAAGGCGAGTTGACCCTCCTCGGGCACGAACCACCCGGCGAGCCACAGCCTGGCTCGGATACGGTTGCGCACGGGGACGGGTGCGACGTCCGCGAACTCCAGGACGGCGGACGGCTCTCCGCGCGGCGCGCAGATCGCGGCCGACAACAGGGCGCTGTCCTCGGGCACTTGAAGGAGCACCCGGCCGTCGTCGTCCACGCTGTGCGCACCGACGAACTCCTCGCGACCGCCCTCCGCGGTCACCGCGCAGGACCATGCGGCGGCGAGCACCGAGCGGGCTCGCTCGGCCGCGGCAGGCACGGCCGTCCACGTCTGGCTGTCACCCATCCCTGAACCTCCCTAGGTAAGCCTTGCCTAACTTACCGAAGATCGGGGCGCACGCCAACCACGCCACGCAATCTCTACAGAAGTCGTCCGGGGCGAGCGCCACGAGAGGCGTTCAGAGCGAGAGGACGCCCAACAGTGCCCGTGCGCACAGATCACGCACCTGCTCCCGGCTCAACTCCGGCGCCCGCAGCCACTCCAGACAGACGGCGGTGGTGAACGCCAGCCACCCGCGCACCGCGAGCTTCGCGTCGGGTCGCTCCGCCACGGCCGGCCCGAACTCGGGATCGGCGGCGAGCGCGGCCAGGATCTGCCGCTCCTGCGCCGCCAACGCCCGCTGATAGACCCGCCGTACGGTCTGGTCCCCTGCCGCGTCAGCTCGATGGAAGGCGCGATAGCCGTGCGCGTGGGTGTGCACGTACTCCAGATACGTGTCGAGGGCGACGGCGAGCTGCTCGCGGGCCGGTACACCCGGCACGGCCTCGGTCATCCGCAGCATCCGCTCGCTCTCGCGCTCGACGACGGCCGCGAAGAAGTCCCGCTTGGTAGGGAAGTAGTGGTAGAGCAGCCCGCGCGAGACCCCGGCGATCTCGGCGACCTGCTCGATCCACACGTCGTCGTAGGGATCCTCCGAGAACAACCGCGCGCCCACCGTGAGGAGTTGCTCCCGACGCTCCTCGGTGCTGAGCCGGCGGCGCGTGCGCTCACCCTGGTTCGCGGCCATTCCCGCACTTTACTTGACGTCGGTTCAACAGCGGGATCACACTGGAATCCGCTATTGAACCCACGTACAACAGGCTCAACCTGCCGCTGACTCAAGGGAGATCGCGTCATGGCGGAGACGACGACGGTGACGCCGACCGCGCTGCCGAAGGGATTCCGGGACGCCGAGCAGGGCTGGCCCCGCCTCGACCGCATCCCGCATCCCCCGCGCCGGGTCCCGATCCTCGGCGACATCATCGGCGCCGACCGCCGCACTCCCCTCCAGGACTCGCTCCGCTTCGCCCGTCAACTGGGCCCGATCTTCCGGCGGAAGGCCTTCGGCAAGGAGTTCGTGTTCGTGTGGGGCGCCGACCTGGTCGCCGACATGGCGGACGAGTCGCGGTTCGCCAAGCATGTCGGTCTGGGAGTCGCGAACCTGCGGCCGGTCGCCGGGGACGGGCTGTTCACGGCGTACAACCACGAGCCCAACTGGCAGTTGGCGCACGACGTCCTGGCCCCCGGCTTCAGCCGCGAGGCGATGGCGGGCTACCACCCGATGATGCTGTCCGTGGCCGAGCGGCTCACGGACCACTGGGACGGTGAACTGGCCGCCGGGCGCTCGGTGGACGTCCCCGGCGACATGACCAAGCTGACCCTGGAGACGATCTCGCGCACCGGCTTCGGCCACGACTTCGGCTCCTTCGAACGCGACCGCCCACACCCCTTCGTGACGGCGATGGTGGGCACGCTCAGCTACGCGCAGCGCCTCAACGCCGTACCGTCGCCGCTGGCCCCGCTCCTGCTGCGCACCGCGATTCGCCGCAACGAGGCGGACATCGCCTGTCTCAACCGCACGGTCGACGAGATGGTGCGGACCCGCCGGAAGGCGAGCGGGGACGGCGCCGGCGACCTCCTGGACCGGATGCTCGACACGGCCCACCCGGAGACCGGCGAACGCCTCTCCCCCGAGAACGTCCGCCGCCAGGTCATCACCTTCCTCGTCGCCGGCCACGAGACGACCTCGGGCTCCCTGTCCTTCGCGCTGCACTACCTCGCCCGCCACCCGGAGATCGCGGCCCGCGCCCGCGCGGAGGTGGACCAGGTGTGGGGCGACACCGAGGCCCCCGGCTACGACCAGGTCGCCAAGCTGCGCTACGTCCGCCGGGTCCTCGACGAGTCGCTACGGCTCTGGCCGACGGCCCCCGCCTACGCCCGCGAGGCCACCCGCGACACCGAACTCAGCGGGGTCCACCCGATGCGCCGGGGCGCCTGGGCGCTGATCCTCACACCGATGCTGCACCGCGACCCCGAGGTGTGGGGCGCGGACGCCGAGGAGTTCGACCCGGACCGCTTCGACGCCAAGGCCGTACGCTCGCGCGCCCCGCACACCTTCAAGCCGTTCGGGACGGGGGCGCGGGCCTGCATCGGCCGCCAATTCGCCCTGCACGAGGCGACGTTGGTCCTCGGCCTGCTGCTGCGCCGCTACGAGCTGCGCCCCGACCCGGCGTACCGGCTGCGCGTGACCGAGCGTCTGACGCTGATGCCGGAGGGGCTGCGCCTGCACCTGGACCGACGCACGATGTCGGCGCCGGCTGAAGAAGCGGCAGCTGTCCCCGGCGACGGCGGCTCAGAGCCCCGCTGTCCAGTGCACGGGACGGACGACTGACTCCGGCAGCCTGGTCCCGGCGCTCCCCCGGGCCGCGTTGACCTGGGGCTGGGTGAGGAAGAACGCGCCGGTCAGATCCGCGTCCGTGAGATCGGCGTCCCGCAGATCGGCCCCGATCAGATCCGCACCGCGCAGGTCGGCCCCGGTGAGATCGGCGGCGATGAGGTAGGCGCCGCGCAGATCGGCCCGGCTCAGATCGGCACCCTTGAGCCGGGCACCCATGAGGTCGGCACCCCGCCGCGCCTTCTTCTTGCCGCGCACTCCGGCGCGCACCAACTCGCTGGTCCTCAGCAGGAGTTCGTTGACCGTCTGCCGATGCGCGCCCACATCGAGCGCGCCGAGCTCTTCGGGGGTCCCGCGCGTGAGTTCCTCGGTACGGGCCAGGGCCCGGCGCAGGTCGGGGTGCACGGGGGCGGCTGCGGGCAGGGTGAGCGCCTCGGTCAGGTACCAGAGCAGTTCATGGAGCTGCCGTACGACGGGAAACACGTCGAACATCCGGCGGGCCTGCTCCCGGGGAGCCGTACGCCAGTCCTGTCCGGCGAAGGTGACCTGGGAGACCTGCTGCCCGGCGCCGAAACAGTCGTAGACCGTGCAGCCGGTGAAGCCGCTCGGCCGGAGCTTCGCGTGGATACCGCAGCGGTGATCGTCCTGAAGATTCCGGCACGGCGTCCCGGCTGCCTTGTCGGCCGCGAAGTCGGCCGAGACGGCGAAGGGCAACGCCACACAGCACAGCCCGAAGCAGCGCTCGCAGTCGCCGCGGAGGTCGGAGCGGGCCGCTATGTGATCTTCCATGTCGTTCAGCGTACTGGCCCGTTCATGTCGGGGCGGGTGAGCCGTTCCAGCTCGGACAGGACGCACATCTCAGCGATCCGGCCGTCGGCGCGGACCCAACTCCCGGCGCTGAGACGTCCGTTGCCCAACAGCTCGCTCAATAGCGTTGTGCCTTCGCCAGTTTCGGGGTCAGTACCGGCTCCGGCGGCTTGGTGCTGATGGCGATCGGCTGGGCCTTCGCGCCGGGGGCGAGGTTCTCGGCGCCGACGTAGCGGGTCTCCACCACCTTCCCCGAGGAGTCGAGGAAGTCGACCTGGACGGCGTAGGACGCCTTCTTGTCGGTCTTGTTGGTGATGGTGACGACGACGGCGAGCAGTCCGCTGGTCTGGGCGCGCGGTTTGCCGGTCATGGCGACGTCCGACATCGCGTTGCCCTGACCCTCGACGTCCTTGAGCTCGCTCTGGGCATCCTTGCTCGCACGGGCCACCTCGGCCGACACCGATGCCTCGAAGGAGGACGCCGCGGCCGACGCGGAGGACGCCAGGGCGGAGGCCTCGGCGCGGGCCGACGCCACCGCCGAGGAAGCGGCCGACTTCAGGGCCGACGGTGTCATCCCCGAGAAGGATGACGCGTCCGGCGTCGAAGCCTGCGCACTGCTGCTACCGCTGCTGTCGTTGTCGTCGCCGCACGACACCAGCGCGACCGTGCTCGCCGCGACGACGGCGAGGACCAGGGCGGCCGGGCGGGCCCGACAGAGTGACTTGGTACTCATCGACTTGGTATTCATCGAAATGAACCTTATGCCGGGAATTTCGATGCGGCATGTCCGCTACGGCCACCCGATGGAGCCCCCTCAGGCCTCGTCCCGCGTGAGGGCCAGCAGCCGGTCCAGGACGCGCGGGCCGCCGGCCCGGACCCCGTCGTGCTCGAACTCGTCGGTGACCCAGGTGCGCAGGCCGCGGATCGCGCGGGCGGTCTGGAGGGAGTGGGTCGCGTCGACGTACATGTCGTCGTGGTAGACGGCCGCGGCGACCGGGACCTCGTTGGCGGCGAGGCGCGCGGGGTCGTAGAGCGGCTGCCAGGCGGTGTGGGCGGCGAGGAGTTCGGCGGTGTCGCGGAGCGGGCGCAGGGCGGGGTCGCAGTCGAACATCCAGGGGTGGATGGTCTCGCCGGTGAAGAGGAGGGGGCTGTCGCCCGCGAGGGTCTTGGCCGCGTCGAACTGCGGGAACTCGGCGCGCACGCGCTCCGCCGACCATGCGGTGGGGCGGCTGTCCTGGGCGTAGCACGCCTCGTGGACGAGGGCGTAGAGGGGGTGGCCGGCGTGGGAGAGGGAGTTCTGGACCTCTTCCTGGAACGCGTCGGAGAGCTCGAAGCCCTGCGGGGTGCGGACGAAGGCGTTCTCGAGGAGGAAGTGGAGGCGGTGGCTGCCCTCGCTGCCGCCGAGCATGATGCCGAGGGACTGGAAGGCCTCGACGGTGAGCCGGTAGCCGTTGGGGAGGACCGGCTCGTGCCGCGTCAGGTGCTCGGCGATGCGGCGGGCCCGGTCCACGTCCTGCGGGTAGCGGTCGTAGTGGGCGGCGACCTTGCGTTCGATCCGCGGGTAGGCGGCCCGGTAGACGTCGTCGGCATGGGCGTCGAGGGACGGCAGACCGCCGGTGAGGACGGCGGCGCGCAGGCCTTCGGGGGCGGTGGACAGGTAGTTCACCGTGCAGAAGCCGCCGAAGCTCTGGCCCAGGACGGTCCAGGGGGCGCCGCCGGTGAGGGCCGGGCGGATCGTCTCGCAGTCCCGGACGATCGAGTCGGCGCGGAAGTGCGTGAGGTGCTCGGCCTGCTCGGCGGGGCCGCCGCGCAGCGGGAGGGTCTGCCGGGTGAGCGGGGTGGAGTGGCCGGTGCCGCGCTGGTCCAGGAGGAGCACGCGGTACTCGTCGAGGGCGCGGCCGAGCCAAGCCTGCCTTCCGACGAAACGATTCGCCCCGAATCCGGGTCCGCCTTGCAGGTAGAGCAGCCACGGCAGGTCCTCGCGGTGCGCCTTGTCGCTCGCGACGACCTCACGGGCGTAGAGCTCGATGGTCTCGCCCGTGGGGTCCTCGTGGTCGAGGGGCACGGTGAAGTGGCGGTCGGTGAGGACGACGCCGGGCTGGCGATAGCTGACGGACAACGGGGCTCCTGGGACGGACGGTTTACGGGCCGCGTCACATCTCAGCACATGCGCGTCCGATATCCGACCCCCTGGATCATGAAATCCTGTGGATCGCTACTGACCGATGGGTCAGCGGGCGGCGAGGCTGGAGCGGCGCACCACCAGTTCCGGCTGGAGCACGACCCGCCGGTGCTCGTGCGGGCGAGCCGCCGTGTCCGCCTCCGCCTCGGTCTCCTCCAGGAGCAGCTCGGCGGCCAACGCGCCCATGGTGACGGCGGGTTGGCGGACCGAGGTGAGCGGTACGGCCGCCGCGGCGGCGAACTCGATGTCGTCGTAGCCGACGATCGCGAGGTCGTCCGGGACGCCGACCCCGGCCGCGTACATGGCCTGAAGCACGCCGAGGGCGAGGAGGTCATTGGCGCAGAAGACGGCCGTGGGCCGGTCGGCGAGGCCGAGCAGCCGGGCCCCGGCGTCACGCCCGGCGGCCACGTCGAGCCGGTCGGTGGGCAGCTCGCGCAGCGCGTCGGGGTCGAGACCGGCCTCGGCGAGCGCGTTCTTCGCGCCCGTACGGCGGTCCCGCACCTGGTTGAAGCCGGGCGGACCGCTGACGTACGCGATGGAGCGGTGCCCGGCGTCGATCAGATGCCGCACCGCGAGCGCGCCGCCGGCGACGTCGTCGACGGAGACCGAGCACTCGGTGGTGCCCTCGGCGACGCGGTCGACGAGTACGAAGGGAATGCCGTGCCGACGGAACGACTCGATGTTGCGGCCGGTCGCGTCCGCCGGGGTCAACAGCACGCCCCGCACCCGCTGTTCGGCGAAGAGCGAGAGGTAGTCGGCCTCCTCGACGGGGCTCTGCGCGCTGTTGCAGACCATCACGCCGAGCCCAGATTCACGCGCGGCGCGCTCGGCGCCGCGGGCCACGTCCACGAAGAACGGGTTGCCCATGTCGAGGACGAGCAGCCCCATGATCCGGCTGCGGCCGGCGCGCAGCTGGCGCGCGGACTCGCTGCGGACGTAGCCGAGCCGGTCGATCGCGGACAGCACCCGGGCCCGGGTCTCCGTGGCGACGGTGTCCGGGCGGTTGATGACGTTCGAGACCGTGCCGACGGAGACTCCGGCGGCACGGGCGACGTCCTTGATACCCACCGGCTGGGCCATCAGGCGGAGACCTCCAGGGTGACGTGGGACGGCGGGCAGGTCTTCACATTACCGCCATGACCTGTGCCGACTCCTTCGACCGTGCCGCTCACGCGGGCAGGGCGAAGTCGACGACGTGGAGTGCCGAGGGGGTCGTACCGCTCGACTTCTCCTGGTACATGAACGACAGCACGTTGTCCGCCTTGACCCGCAACTCGTCGATGACGACCTCACCGAACGCGTTCAGGCCGCTCCCGTCGTACAGCAGCGCCCAGTCGGTGTACCCGGAGGACTTCGAGGCCCCGGCGATACGGCCGTAGGGCAGGACCGCGTAGGCGTTGTCGTACTTGTCCAGGACCAGCTTGGTGCGCTGGGTGGAGTTCAGGGCGATGGGGATCTCGGTCTTCTGCCAGGTGCCGGCGGAGTTCTTGCGGACGTGGAAGGCGCGGCCGTTGGCGGTGCGGTCGGTGACGTAGTTGGTGGTGCACTGGCCGAAGCGGCCGGGGACGTAGCTGATGATCGCGTGCGGAAGGCCCGTCGAGTCGGTGGACTGGCTCTCCTGGTTCATCAGGGAGTGGTCCGGGTCGAGCGGGTCGACGACCAGTCCGGCGTCCGTGACGGCCACGGTGTTCGAACTGCCCGTGGTTCCTACGGCAGTTCCCGCGTCGTTGCGCCAACTGCGGCCCCGGTCGGTCGAGTAGACGTAACCAGTGTCGTGGTTGGTGATGCCGCCGCTGTTGCACATCACGGCGGCGGACTGCTCGCGCCAGGTGAAGAAGGCATGCAGTCGGCCGTTCACGTCGTAGTCGATGCCGTGCAGATACATGTTGCGGGCGGTGCTGGAGCCGTGCGCGCTGGTGTAGGTGCCGGTCGAACCGCTCCACTCCCCCAGCGCCGTCCAGGCCGAACCGTCGTACTCGGCAAGGGCGTTGCGGCCGTTGCCGGAGATCCCGACGCGGTAGCTGAGCTGGAGCCTGCCCTCGGGGGTGGCGATGAACTGGGGGTACGTGAACTGGCTGGTGAGTGCCACGCCGTCCAGCGATGTCTGTACGGCGCCGAGGACGGCCGAAGTCCAGGCGGTGGACGCCGGGTTGTCGAGGAGACCGGCGACCGACTTGACGTAGAAGAAGCCGTCGCTGTGGGAGTCCATGTTGAGGTGCAGACGGCCGTCGGTCCGGGAGACGCCCATGGAGATGACGTTGTGGGAGTCGGCGCTCTTGAGGGTGTGGGCGAGGGTGATCTTCGACCAGGTGGTGCCGCCGAGGACCCGGCGGGCGACGACGGCGTTCTTGGTGGACGTGTACCAGGCCGCGTACTGGTAGCCCTTGTAGGTCAACAGGCCGTTCTTCTGGAACGAGTTGTTGTTGACCAGGCCGTCGTACGAGACGAAGTAGACGGCCTGGGCGTCGAGTTGGGTGGTGCTCTTCTTGGTGACGGACGGGCCGGGGTCGGCCGCCCGTGCGATGCCCGGCGTTGCCACGGCCGCAAGTATGGCGGTCGCGAGCACGGCACGTCTTCTCATGAGCGGCTCCTGTGGGGGATCACGCGAGGTGGAAGACCTCGGTGAGGGGCTTCATCGCTTCGTCGGGACGGGCGCCGTCCAGGGACTCGAAGAACGGCGCCATCTCCGCCTGCCAGCGGGAGTTGATGTCGGTGGCTTCCATGCCTGCCTGGGCGGCGGCGAAGTCCTCGGTCTCCAAGTAGCCGACCAGCAGGCCGTCTTCGCGCAGGAAGAGCGAGTAGTTGTGCCAGCCGGTGGCCGAGAGTGCGTCGAGCATCTCGGGCCACACGGCGGCGTGCCGCTCGCGGTACTCGTCGAGGCGGTCCGCCCTGACCTTCAGCAGGAAGCACACGCGCTGCATCAACACCCCTTGGGGAAAAGGGACTTCGGGATCTTCTGGAATTTCGGGGACTAGAAGTTGAACTGGTCGATGTTCTTCAGGTTGAACACGGTCGGCTTGCCCAGGTTGATCACGCCGTCCTTGCCGATGGTGTACGACGTCCCGCCGGCCTTGAAGGTCTCGCCCTCCTTGCCGGTGATCTGCCCCGACACCAGCGCCACCGCGGTCTGCGCGGCAAGGGCGCCGAGCTTCGCCGGGTCCCACAGCTCGAAGCCGTCGACGGTGCCGTTCTTGACGTACTTGCGCAGGTCGTTGGGGGTGCCGAGGCCGGTCAGCTTGACCTTGCCCTTGTACTTGGAGCCGGACAGGTACTGAGCGGCGGCCTTGATGCCGACGGTGGTCGGGGAGATGATCCCCTTCAGGTTCGGATGCTCCTGGAGGAGGCCCTGGGTCTGCTGGAAGGACTGCTGGGCGTCGTCGTTGCCGTAGGCGACCTTGACCAGCTTGATGTTCTTGTACTTCGGGTCCTTCAACTCCTCCTTCATGAAGCCGATCCAGGTGTTCTGGTTCGTCGCGGTCTGCGCGGCCGACAGGATCGCGATCTCGCCCTTGTAGCCGATCTGCTGGGCGAGCAGCTGCACCTCGGTGCGGCCCAGGTCCTCGGCGCTGGCCTGCGAGACGAAGGCGTTGCGGCACTCGGGGTTGGTGTCGGAGTCGTAGGTGACGACCTTGATCTTGTTGCTCATGGCCTGCTTGAGCGCGGTGCACAGGGCACCCGGGTCCTGCGCGGACACGGCGATCGCGTTCACCTGCTGCTGGGTGAGCGTGTTGACGTAGGAGACCTGACCGGAGGTGTCGGTGGCACTGGTCGTGCCGACTTCCTTGTACTTCGAGCCCAATTCGGTGAGGGCCTTCTCGCCGCCCTTGTCGGACGTCGTGAAGTACGGGTTGTTGACCGCCTTCGGCAGGAACCCGACGGTGAGCCCCTTCTTGAGCGCGGCATTCGGATCGGCCTTGCCACCGGTGACGGCCGACCCGGTGCTCTCGTCCTTCACGTCCTTCTTCGTGGTGCCACCACAGGCGGTGGCAACGAGCGTGAGAGAAGTGACGGCAACGAGGGCCGCAAGGGCACGACGAAGGGATGTTTTGCGCATGGGATGGGGTCCTTTGTCAGAAGGGTGAGTGGAGCGCCCCCTAAGGGGCGCGGGGAACTGCGCGACCAGCCACAACCGGCCGGCAGCTTTCGAACGACCTATCCGACGGCGCGCGCAGCGGCCCTCGCGATGGCAATCTGGCGTGCGACCCGAGGGCCGAGCACCGAAACAACGAGCAGCACACCGGTGACGACAATCTGCGACTGCGCCGAAACGTTCAGCAGGCTCATCACGTTCTGCAACGCCCCGAGCAGAAAGACACCGGCGACCGCACCTCCCAACGTCCCCTTCCCGCCGTCGAAATCGATCCCACCGAGCAACACCGCTGCCACGACGGAGAGTTCGAGCCCCGTGGCATTGTCATAGCGCGCACTGGCGTAGTGCAGCGCCCAGAAAACCCCGGTGAGAGAAGCCATCAACCCGGTCACCGTGAACAGGATCAGCTTCTGCCGCCGAACCCGAATACCGGCAAACCGCGCAGCCTCCACATTCGCGCCAATCGCGAACAACGACCGCCCGAACGGCGTCGCGTGCAGCACGACCACGGCGATCGCGAGCAGCACGAGGAAGGGCAGAAACGCCCGCGGCAGGAACGTCCCCCCGAGCCGCCCGGACGCGAAGTCCAGGTACTGCGTGGGGAAATCGGTCACCGCGTCGGACCCGAGCACGATCTGCGCGATCCCCCGGTACGCGGCGAGCGTGCCGATGGTGACGGCGAGGGACGGCAGCCCCAGCCGGGTGACCAACAGCCCGTTGACGAGTCCGCAGACCACGCCCAGCAGCAGACAGATCGGGATGATCGTCTCGATAGTCATGCCGTCGTTCCACAACTTGCCCATCACCGCGCCCGACAGGCCGGCCGTGGAGGCGACCGACAGATCGATCTCACCGGCGACGACCAACAGGGTCATCGGGAGGGCGATCAGCGCGATGGGGAGCGTGTTGCCGATCAGGAACGACAGGTTCAGCGCGTTGCCGAAGCCGTCCACGAAGGAGAAGGAGAACAGCAGCAGGACGATCAGGAGGGCGCCGACGACCGTGTCCCAGCGGATCGCACGCGTCAACGAGTCAGGCATGGCGGGCGTTCCTCTTCTTCAGTGCGGTGGCCACGCGCAGGGCGACGATCCGGTCGACGGCGATGGCGAGGATGAGCAGGATGCCGTTGATGGCGAGCACCCAGACGGAACTGACGCCGAGGGCGGGCAGCACACTGTTGATGGAGGTCAGCAGGAGTGCGCCGAGGGCCGCGCCGTAGACGCTGCCGGAGCCCCCGGTGAAGACCACACCGCCGACAACCACCGCGCTGACCACGGTGAGTTCATAGCCGGTGCCGGTGCCGGAGTCGACGTTGCCGAAGCGGGCGAGGTACATCGCGCCGGCGAGTCCGGCGAGTCCGCCGCAGAAGGTGTACGCGGCGAGGGTCCGCTTGCGGACGGGGATGCCGGCGAGGCGGGCGGCCTCGGGGTTGGAGCCGAGCGCGTACAACTCCCGTCCGCTGCCGAAGTGTTTGAGGTAGTAGGCGGTGGCGATCAGCACGGCGAGCGCGATCATCGCCAGCCAGGGCACGGCCGAAAGGCCGCCGGAGCCGAAGTCCACGAATCCGCCCGGGAGATCGGCGGCCGTGATCTGCCGTGAGCCGACCCAGATGGAGTCGACGCCCCGGATGATGTAGAGCGTGCCGAGGGTGACGACCAGCGCGGGCACCTGCCCCAGACTGACCAACAGCCCGTTGACCAGGCCGAGTCCGACACCGAGCAGGACTGCCAGCAGGATCGCGATGACAGCGTTGCCACCGCCCTGGAGATAGGTGCCGGTGGCGAACGCGGTGATGCCGAGGGTGGAGCCGACGGACAGGTCGACGTTGCGGGTGATGACGACCAGCGACTGACCGGTGGCGACCAGGACCAGGATGGTCGCGTTGAGGAGCAGGTCCTTGATGCCCTGCTCGGACAGGAACTGGCTGTTGCCCGCCTGGGTGATGCCGATCATCACCAGGAAGACGACCAGGATGGCGAGTTCGCGCATCTTGAAGACACGGTCGACCAGCCGGGTGCTGCTCGACTCGGGCACCTCGGCGGCGGGCGCGGGATTGGGAGCCGTAACCGTCATGCGGCGGCCCTCCCGAAAGCTGCGGTCGTCATGAAGGACCTGTTCACGCGGCGGCCCTCCCGGTGGCTGCGGCCATCACGGTTTCCTCGGTGGCTTCGGAGCGGGGGATCTCGGCGGTGAGCCGGCCCTCGTGCATCACCAGCACGCGGTCGGCCATGCCGAGGATCTCGGGCAGATCGGAGGAGATCATCAGGACGGCGACCCCGTCGGCGGCCAACTCGCTGAGCAGCCGGTGCACTTCGGCCTTGGTCCCGACATCGATACCTCGGGTCGGCTCGTCGACGATCAGCACCTTGGGGCCGGTGGCCAGCCACTTGGCGAGGACGACCTTCTGCTGGTTGCCGCCGGACAGGGTGTTGACGGTGTCGGCGATCCGCGCGTACTTGACGTGCAGCTTCACCGCCCAGTCGAGGGAACGGCTGCGCTCGGCGCCGCGGTCGACGAGGCCCGCCTTCACGGTCGTACGCAGGCCGGTCAGGCCGATGTTCCGCTCGATCGACATGTCCATCACGAGGCCCTGGGCGCGCCGGTCCTCGGGGACCAGGGCGAGGCCCGCGGCCATCGCGGTCGAAGGGGCGCCGTTCGTCAGCGACCTGCCGTCGACCTCGACCCCGCCGGCGTCCCACCGGTCGATGCCGAAGACGGCCCGCGCGACTTCGGTACGGCCGGCGCCGACGAGTCCGGCGAGACCGACGATCTCCCCGCGCCGTACGTCGAAGGAGACATCGGTGAACACGCCCTCGCGGGTCAACCGCTTGACGCTCAGGGCGACTTCACCGGGTTCGACGTCCTGCTTGGGGTACAGCTCGTCGAGATCGCGGCCGACCATGCGCCGTACGAGATCGTCCTCGGTCATCCCGTCGATCGGCTCGCTGGAGATCAGGGCGCCGTCGCGCAGGGTGGTGACGCGTTGGCAGATCTGGAAGATCTCCTCCAGGCGGTGCGAGATGAACAGGACGGCGGCGCCCTGTTCGCGCAGGGTGCGGACGACGCCGAAGAGGCGGGCCACCTCGCTGCCGGTGAGCGCGGCCGTCGGCTCGTCCATGATCAGGACCCGGGCGTCGAAGGAGAGCGCCTTGGCGATCTCCACGATCTGCTGGTCCGCGATGGACAGCCCGCGCGCCGGGCGGTCGGGGTCGAGCTCGACGCCGAGCCGCTTCATCAGGTCGGCGGTCGCCGCGTACGTGGCCTTGTGGTCGATACGGCCCAGCGCGCGGCGGGGCTGGCGGCCCATGAAGATGTTCTCGGCGATCGACAGGTCGGGGAAGAGGGTCGGCTCCTGGTAGATCACGGCGATTCCCGCGTCGCGGGCGTCACCGGGGCCGTGGAAGAGGACGGGCGCGCCGTCGAGCAGCACCTGGCCGGCGTCGGGCCGGTGCACACCGGCGAGGGTCTTGATGAGGGTGGACTTGCCCGCGCCGTTCTCACCGGCGAGTGCGTGCACCTCACCGGGGAACAGTTCGAGGGACACGTCCCGCAGGGCGCGCACCGCGCCGAAGGACTTGGAGATGCCCTTGAGCGCGAGCACCGGGGCCGGACCCGCGTCTGACGGGTGGGTCATGAGGGGCTCCTCGACGACGCCGGCGGGTGGGCCCTCACAGCGTCGTGAAAGGTTTCAACTTGGTTGCCGGGACGTTAGGCGCGCCAGCCTTGTCACGTCAATGGGTCCGCGTCGAAAAACTTTCGATAGCCAAAGGTCACATTGGAGTCACGGGCCACAGGCTTCGCCGTAGGGCTTGACACCCCTTCGGGGGGCTCATAACTTCGCTCTCTGAATCGTTTCATACACACGTCGTTCCGTCGCACGTCACAGGAGCCCTCAAGTGACCGATCTCGCCGCGGTGAAGGCCGCTCTCAGGACCCAGGCAGTCGAGACGCCGTCGTGGGCGTACGGGAACTCGGGGACCCGGTTCAAGGTCTTCGCCCAGGAGGGTGTTCCTAGGACTCCGCAGGAGAAGCTGGAGGACGCCGCCAAGGTCCACGAGTTCACCGGCGTGGCTCCTACGGTCGCCCTGCACATCCCCTGGGACCGGGTCGACGACTTCGGGGCGCTGGGGAAGTTCGCGCAGGACCACGGGCTGAAGCTCGGCGCGATCAACTCCAACACGTTCCAGGACGACGACTACCGGCTCGGCAGCGTGTGTCATCCCGACGCGGCGGTGCGGCGCAAGGCGCTGGATCATCTGCTGGAGTGCGTCGACATCATGGACGCGACGGGCTCCGCCGATCTGAAGCTGTGGTTCGCCGACGGCACGAATTATCCGGGGCAGGATGATCTGAGCGCGCGCCAGGACCGGTTGGCGGAGGCGCTCGCGGCGGTGTACGAGCGGCTAGGGGACGGGCAGCGGATGTTGCTGGAGTACAAGTTCTTCGAGCCGGCGTTCTACGCGACGGATGTCCCGGACTGGGGTACGGCTTACGCGCACTGTCTGAAGCTCGGGCCGAAGGCGCAGGTCGTGGTCGACACGGGGCATCACGCCCCCGGCACCAATATCGAGTTCATCGTCGCCACGTTGCTGCGGGAGGGGAAGCTCGGGGCGTTCGACTTCAACTCGCGGTTCTATGCGGACGATGACCTGATGGTGGGGGCGGCTGATCCGTTCCAGTTGTTCCGGATCATGTACGAGGTGATCCGGGGTGGCGGGTTCACCGCTGATGTCGCCTTCATGCTCGATCAGTGTCACAACATCGAGGCGAAGATTCCGGCGATCATCCGGTCGGTGATGAATGTGCAGGAGGCTACGGCTAAGGCGTTGCTGGTGGACCCCGTGGCGTTGGCTGCTACGCAGCGTGCCGGGGATGTGCTGGAGGCTAATGCCGTGCTCATGGACGCCTACAACACGGATGTACGGCCGCTGCTGCGTGAGGTGCGGGAGGAGCAGGGGCTTGCCCCTGACCCGATTGCTGCGTATCGCTCCAGCGGGTGGCAGGAGCGGATTGTTGCTGAGCGGGTTGGGGGGCGGCAGGCCGGTTGGGGGGCGTGAGCGTCTGCCGGGTATCTGTCGTTTGCGGGTGCGGGTCCGTTGTGGCTGGTCGCGCAGTTCCCCGCGCCCCTAAAAGAATTGCACTCACCCTCTCTCGAGAAGGACTGAAGGTTCATGGCTCCGCACCCCGAAGCTGCCGCTCTGCTCGCTCGTTCCAATCGGCTTGGCTCCGATCCTCGTAACACCAACTACGCCGGCGGCAATACGTCCGCGAAGGGCACCGACACTGATCCCGTGACCGGGGGTGATGTCGAGTTGATGTGGGTCAAGGGGTCCGGGGGTGACCTTGGGACGCTCACCGAGGGCGGGCTGGCCGTGCTGCGGTTGGACCGGATGCGGGCGCTTGTCGACGTGTATCCGGGGGTCGGGCGCGAGGACGAGATGGTGGCCGCGTTCGACTACTGCCTGCATGGGAAGGGGGGTGCGGCGCCATCTATCGATACCGCTATGCATGGGCTCGTTGACGCCGCTCATGTCGATCATCTGCACCCCGATTCCGGGATCGCGCTCGCGTGTGCCGCCGATGGGGAGAAGCTGACCGGCGAGTGTTTCGGGGGCAGCGTGGTGTGGGTGCCCTGGCGGCGGCCCGGGTTTCAGCTGGGGCTGGACATCGCCGCCGTCAAGGCCGCCCATCCGCAGGCTGTCGGGTGTGTGCTCGGGGGGCATGGGATCACCGCGTGGGGTGACACCTCCGAGGAGTGCGAGCGGAACTCCCTGCACATCATCCGGACCGCCGAGGCGTTCCTCGTCGAGCGAGGGAAGGCGGAGCCCTTCGGGCCCGTCGTCGAGGGCTACGGTGCGCTCGGCGATGGTGAGCGACGGGAGCGGGCTGCCGCGCTCGCGCCGTACGTCCGTGCTGTCGCCTCTCAGGACCGGCCGCAGGTCGGGCACTTCACCGATTCCGATGTCGTGCTTGATTTTCTCGCGCGGGCCGAGCATCCCCGGCTCGCCGCGCTCGGTACCTCGTGTCCCGATCACTTCCTGCGGACCAAGGTCAGGCCGCTCGTTCTCGACCTGCCGCCCACCGCTCCGCTGGACGAGGCGATCTCGCGGCTGAAGGAGCTGCACGCCGCCTATCGCGAGGAGTACGCCGCCTACTACCAGCGGCACGCGCTGCCCGACTCCCCCGCGATGCGCGGTGCCGATCCGGCGATCGTGCTGATCCCGGGCGTGGGCATGTTCTCCTTCGGCAAGGACAAGCAGACGGCGCGGGTGGCCGGCGAGTTCTACGTCAACGCCATCAACGTGATGCGTGGGGCCGAGGCCGTGTCGGCCTACGCGCCGATCGAGGAGTCGGAGAAGTTCCGCATCGAGTACTGGGCGTTGGAGGAGGCCAAGCTTCAGCGGATGCCCAAGCCCAAGCCGCTCGCCACGCGGGTCGCGCTCGTCACCGGTGCGGGGAGTGGCATCGGGAAGGCCATCGCCCGGCGGCTGGTCGATGAAGGGGCTTGCGTTGTTGTCGCGGATCTCAACTCCGCCAGCGCGCAGGCTGTTTCGGAGGAGCTGGGCGGGCCCGACAAGGCCGTCGCCGTCACTGTCGATGTGACCTCCGAGGAGCAGATCGCCGCTGCCTTCAAGGCTGCCCTGCTCGCCTTCGGTGGCGTCGATCTCGTGGTCAACAATGCCGGGATCTCCATCTCCAAGCCCCTGTTGGAGACTTCGGCCCGGGACTGGGACCTTCAGCACGACATCATGGCCCGCGGGTCGTTCCTCGTCTCGCGTGAGGCTGCCCGGGCGATGATCGCGCAGGGGCTCGGGGGCGACATCCTGTACATCGCCTCCAAGAACGCCGTGTTCGCCGGGCCCAACAACATCGCGTACTCCGCGACCAAGGCCGACCAGGCCCATCAAGTACGGCTGCTCGCCGCCGAGTTGGGTGAGCACGGCATCCGTGTCAACGGGATCAACCCGGACGGTGTCGTGCGCGGCTCGGGCATCTTCGCGGGCGGCTGGGGTGCGCAGCGGGCGGCGACCTATGGGATCGAGGAGGAGAAGCTCGGCGAGTTCTACGCCCAGCGGACCATCCTCAAGCGTGAGGTGCTCCCGGAGCATGTCGCCAACGCCGTCTTCGCCCTCACCGGTGGGGACTTGACGCACACCACCGGGCTGCACGTCCCGGTCGACGCCGGCGTTGCGGCCGCCTTCCTTCGGTGAGCGCCGACGTGAAGGCGTATGCCGCGGTCGACCTGGGCGCGTCCAGTGGGCGGGTCATGGTCGGCCGCGTCGGGCCGGACTCCCTGGAGTTGGCGGAGGCGCACCGCTTTCCCAACCGGCCCGTCCGCACGCCCGAGGGGCTGCGCTGGGACATCCTCGCACTGTACGCCGGTGTCCTGGACGGGCTCCGGGCGGCCGGCGCGGTCACCGGCGGGCGGCTCGACTCGGTCGGCATCGACAGCTGGGCCGTGGACTACGGCCTGCTGGACGCGGACGGGGCGTTGCTGGGCAATCCCGTGCACTATCGGGACGCCCGCACGGAGGGCGTCGCCGAGAAGGTGTGGGCGACCGTGCCCGCGGGTGAGTTGTACGCGTCGACCGGGTTGCAGTACGCGCCGTTCAACACCCTGTACCAGCTGACGGCGGCCCGCGACTCCGCCCAACTGGCGCACGCCGAACGGCTGTTGCTCATCCCCGATCTGCTGTCGTACTGGCTCACCGGGGAGCAGGGCACCGAGCTGACGAACGCCTCGACCACCCAGCTCATCGATCCCCGGACGCGCGACTGGGCGTACGACATCGCCTCGCGCCTCGGTATCGACCTCGGGCTGTTCGCGTCGTTGCGGCAACCGGGCGATCCTGCCGGGGTGTTGCGGGCCGAGGCGGTGGAGGAGACGGGGCTGAGCGGGCCCGTGCCGGTGACGGCGGTCGGTTCGCATGACACGGCGTCAGCGGTCGCCGCGGTTCCGGCAGTTGAGGAGCGGTTCGCCTACATCTGTACCGGCACCTGGTCCCTGGCCGGTCTGGAACTCGACGCGCCGGTGTTCGGCGAGGCGAGCCGTGCCGCCAACTTCACCAATGAGCTGGGGCTGGACGGCACGGTCCGCTATCTGCGGAACATCATGGGGCTGTGGCTGCTTCAGGAGTGCGTACGGGCCTGGGGCGAGCCGGAGTTGGGCGAGTTGCTGCGCGGGGCGGCCCGGGTGCCGGCGCTGCGGTCGGTCGTGGACGCGGGGGACGCCGGATTCCTGGCGCCGGGGCGGATGCCGGAGCGCATCGCCGATGCGTGTCGCGGTTCCGGGCAGCCGGTGCCTCAGTCCCGGGCGGAGATCACGCGCTGCATCCTCGACTCCCTCGCGCTGGCCCATCGGCGGGCGGTCGGCGACGCCCAGGAACTCGCCGGGCATCCGGTCGACGTCGTACATGTCGTCGGGGGCGGTACCCGCAACGCGCTGTTGTGCCAACTGACCGCCGACGCCTGCGGGTTGCCGGTGATCGCGGGTCCCACGGAGGCCGCCGCCCTGGGCAACGTGCTCGTCCAGGCGCGGGCCCACGGGCTCGTCGGCGACCTGGCCGGGATGCGGAGGCTCCTCGCCCGAACCCAGCCGACCACCCGTTATGAACCGCGAGGCGACACCGCCCGGTGGCGTGCCGCCGAGGCCCGGATCGCCGCACGATGAACCGGGGGCTCCCCGAGACGGTGACCTCCGACTACGCTGCACCCATCCGATGATCGACCACTAAGGAGCCGCGATGCGTGTCGCCCTGTTCCTGACTTGCGTCAATGACACGCTCTATCCGGACACCGGGCGCGCCGTGGTGAAACTGCTGACCAGGCTGGGCGTCGAGGTCGACTTCCCGATGGCCCAGACATGCTGCGGGCAGGCGCACTACAACACCGGCTACCGGCATGAGGCCGAGCCGCTGGCCCGGCATTTCTCCGATGTCTTCGGGGAGTACGAGGCGATCGTCACGCCGTCCGGGTCGTGCGGGGCGATGGTGCGGGAGCTGTATCCGCGGATGGGGGAAAGGGCGCGGGCCGAGGGGCGGGGGGACACTCTCGCGGCCACGTTGGCGCCGGTGGTACCGAAGACGTACGAGCTGACCGAGTTCCTCGTGGACGTGCTCGGGGTGACGGACGTCGGGGCCCACTACCCGCACAAGGTGACCTATCACCCCACCTGTCACGGGCTGCGCAGCCTCGGGCTCGGCGACCGGCCCCGGAAGCTCCTCCAGGCCGTCAAGGGGCTGGAGTTGGTCGAGCTGCCCGGTGCGGACGAGTGCTGCGGGTTCGGCGGCACGTTCGCCGTGAAGAACGCCGACGTCTCGGCGGCCATGGGTGCCGACAAGGTGGCCAACGCCGCGTCGACGGGCGCCGAGGTGCTGTGCGCGGCGGACAACTCCTGTCTGATGCACATCGGGGGCACGATGGCGCGGCTCCACACCGGGATGCGGCCGGTGCACATCGCGGAGATCCTGGCCGCGACGGAGACGGAAGAGGAGGCGGGCGCATGAGCGGGACGTTCGTCGGTATGCCCGCGTTCCCGGCCTTCCCCGTGGCCGCCCACGAGGCCGTCAACAACCAGACCCTGCGCGGAAATCTGCGCCACGCCACCCACACGATCCGCGCCAAGCGGGCCAAGGCCGTGGCGGAGCTGTCCGACTGGGCCGCGCTGCGCGAGGCCGGCAAGCAGATCAAGGACCACACCCTCCGCCATCTCGACCGGTATCTGGTCCAGTTGGAGGAGTCGGTGACGGCGGCGGGCGGCATCGTCCACTGGGCCGCCGACGCGGACGAGGCCAACCGGATCGTGACCCGGCTCGTCAAGGAGACGGGCGAGTCGGAGGTCGTCAAGGTCAAGTCGATGGCCACGCAGGAGATCGGGCTCAACGAGGCCCTGGAGGCGGAGGGCATCCACGCCTACGAGACCGATCTCGCCGAGCTGATCGTGCAGTTGGGCAAGGACCGCCCCTCGCACATCCTGGTCCCCGCGATCCACCGCAACCGGGGCGAGATCCGGGAGATCTTCGTCCGCGAGATGAGCGAGTGGGGGCGCCCGGCACCGGACGGGCTGACCGACACGCCCGCCGAACTCGCCGAGGCCGCCCGGCTCCACCTCCGGGAGAAGTTCCTGCGCGCCAAAGTCGGTATCTCCGGCGCCAACTTCATGGTCGCCGAGACCGGCACGCTCGTCGTCGTCGAGTCCGAGGGCAACGGCCGGATGTGCCTCACCCTCCCCGAGACGCTGATCTCGGTCGTCGGCATCGAGAAGATCGTGCCCACCTGGCAGGACCTGGAGGTGTTCCTCCAGACCCTCCCCCGCTCCTCGACCGCCGAGCGCATGAACCCGTACACCAGCACCTGGACCGGCACGACCGACGGCGACGGGCCGCGCGCCTTCCACCTGGTCCTGCTCGACAACGGCCGCACCGACACCCTCGCCGACGAGGTCGGCCGCCAGGCCCTGCGCTGCATCCGCTGCTCGGCCTGCCTGAACGTCTGCCCGGTGTACGAGCGGGCCGGCGGTCACGCCTACGGCTCGGTCTACCCGGGCCCGATCGGCGCGATCCTCAGCCCCCAACTCCGGGGCACGGCAAGCGAGATCGACGCCTCTCTGCCGTACGCCTCCTCGCTGTGCGGTGCCTGCTACGAGGTGTGCCCGGTCGCCATCGACATCCCCGAGGTGCTGGTGCATCTGCGGGAGCGGGTCGTGGAGGGCGGGCCGGTGGTCCGCGAGGGCAACAAGGTCGTCCTGCAACCCGCCAAGGGGCACGCGGCCGAGCGCGCGGCCATGCGGGCGGCCCGCTGGACGTTCACCCACCCGGGCGCCCTGCGCACCGGCCAGCGGCTCGCGTCCCGCACCCGGCGCTTCCACCCACGGACCCTGCCCGGCCCCGGCAGGGCGTGGAGCGGGACCCGGGACCTGCCCGCCGTACCCGCGGAGCCGTTCCGCGACTGGTGGCAGCGCACGCACGGTGGAAAGGACGGCTCCAAGTGAGCAGCAGGGAACGGATTCTGGGCCGCGTGGAGCGCGCGCTCGCGGACGTACCGAAGGACGACACGCCCTACGAGCAGGCCTTCGAGCGCGGCTATCTGAGCGAGCACGGGGACCGGAGTGTCGAGCGGACGGTGGAGCTGCTCGCCGAGAACCTGGCCGACTACCGGGCGCTCGTGCACCGGTGCGCGGAAGCCGAACTGGCCGCCGTGCTCGCCGGGTTGCTCGCCGCGCGGGGCTCGAGGACCGTCGTCGTACCGCCGGGTCTTGAGCCTTCCTGGCTCGCGGCGGCCGACGCGGAACAGGTCGCCGACCGGGCCGGGAGCACCCCCGCCGAGCTGGACCGGGTCGGCAGTGTGGTCACGGCGTGCGCGGTGGCCGTCGCCGAGACCGGGACCATCGTCCTGGACGGCGGCCCGGACCAGGGCCGCCGCCGGATCACGCTCGTCCCCGACCACCACATCTGTGTCGTACGGGTGCCGGACCAGGTGGTGTCCTCCGTCCCCCAGGCGCTCCGACGCCTCGACCCGACACGCCCGTTGACCTGGATCTCGGGTCCCTCCGCGACCAGTGACATCGAGCTGGACCGGGTCGAGGGCGTGCACGGTCCGCGCACCCTTGAGGTGGTGCTGGTGAGCGGTCAGGTGAGCGTGGACGTCAACTCGTAGGTGCCGGACGGCAGTTGGTAGGAGGCGGTGCCGTCCGTGAAGCCGAGGAACTGCACGCCCAGCGCCTCGGTCAGGGGCCGGTCGTTCTCGTGGACGGTCGACGGGTCGGTGGTGGGGATGCGCAGGGTCGCCGTGCTGTTCGCGGGGACCACCGCCCGGTACGTCAACTTCCCTTCCCGCACGGTCCATTCGCTGACGATCTCGCCGTGGGGGGAGACGTGTGAGCCGCGGACCTTCGTGATCCTTCCGGTCGGGTCGACGTGCGGCCGGAGGAAGAAGTGCTTGAAGCCCGGGTGTTCGGGGTCCTTGGCGATGCCGACCATGCTCTCGTACATCCACTCCATGATCGCGCCGTACGCGTAGTGGTTGAAGGAGTTCATGTCGACGGGGCCGAAACCGTCCCGCTTCGAGTACGAGTTCCAGCGTTCCCAGACGGTGGTGGCGCCGTTGGCCACCGAGTACAGCCAGGACGGCATCGCGTTCTGGTGGAGGAGGCGGTACGCGAGGTCGACGCGGCCCTCGTCGGTGAGGACGGGAGCGATGACGTTCACGCCGAGGAAGCCCACGGCGAGGGTGTTCTCCGGGTACTCCACGCGGGTGCTGTCGGGGTGGGCCGCCTTGTAGGCGGGGCTGTTGCCGATGTTGTCGGCGAGCAGGGCGACCAGTTGGCGGTGCTGCGACTCCGTGTCGTAGAAGCCGAGTTTGAGGATCCAGAGCAGGGCGGTCTGGGTGTCGTCCTCGGTCTTGCCGGCGCTGTTGCCGGGGGTGTGGGGCGGTGGGTCGCCGAGGCTCGACCTGACCGTCAGCTGTCCGGTGAGGGCGTCGGTGGCGAAGTACTTGGTGATGAAGGCCCGTTTGACGTGGGTGAACAGCCGCTCGTAGGTGGCCGTTTCGGCGGTGCGGCCGGTGGCGCGGGCCATGTCCGCCATGAGGCGGGCGCTGTAGCCGTAGTAGACGTCGCTGATGAGCTGGGTGCTGGTGATCTGGAAGGCGAGCCAGTCGCCGAAGATCGCGCCCTGGCCGGCGTGGGCGTCGCCGGTGCGGCTCCGGATCCAGTCCAGGTACTTGGTCATCGACGCCCAACTGCGGTCGATGATCGTGGTGTCGCCTGACATCTGCCACACCGTCCACGGCACGACCACCCCGCAGTCCGCCCAGCCGCTCGCCGGGAGCGGCCGGCTGTAGCGGTGGCCGGGGGCGACCCAGGGGAACTGGGCCTTCCCCGCGCCGTAGGTGTGCTGCGAGTCGATCAGCGTGTCCTGGAAGTGGCTGAGGAAGGGGACCGCGTCGGTGTTGTACAGGCCCGTGTTGGAGAAGAGCTGGGTGTCGCCGGTCCAGCCGAGGCGTTCGTCGCGCTGCGGGCAGTCGGTGGGTATCCAGAGGTAGTTGCCGCGCTGGCCCCAACGGACGTTGCTGATCAGCTGGTTGACATCGCTGTCGTCGGTGGTGACCGTGCCGATGTCGTGGAGGGCGGAGGTGGCGACCTTGCCCGTGAGCTCGACGAGGGTGACGGTCTCGGTCGTGGTGACGGAAACGTACCGGAAGCCGTAGAACGTCAGCGAGTCCTGATGGGTCTCGCCGGCCGGGTCGCCCTTGAGGGTGTACGTGCTGGTGGCCTCGGCGGTGCGCAGGTTCGCGCGGTAGACCGAGCCGGCCGGCCCGTCGGCGCCGGGGCTGTCGTCGTTGAGCATCTCCCCGGGTCTGAAGGCGACTTGGGCGCCCGCCGGGCCGCGCAGGGTGTAGCGGGGCACGCCGACCAGGTTCTGGCCGAGGTCGATGACGGCGGTGTCGCCGGGGTGCAGGGTGACGGAGACGGTGGACGCCCGCACGGGGTCGGTGACCGTGCGGACGGGGTCGACGACGATCCTGCCCTTGCCGTTCGCGCTGCCGTCCTCGCCGGTGACTCCCGTGTACACGGTGACGGAGTGCGGCTTGCGGTCCCACTCGGGCATCAGGCGGGCGCTCTCGCCGGGATAGGCGACCAACTGGGCCTCGGGGAAGGGTTCTTGTGCCTCGACGGCCGACCAGGTGGAGGTGTCGAAGCCGTTCGCCGTCCAGCCGGGGAGTTCCTCGCGGGCGTCGTAGGACTGGCCGTCGTAGATGTCGTCGGCGCGGTAGGGGCCGGTGTCGGTGGCGCTCCAGTCGGCGCCGGGTGCGGTGACGATCGACTGGGTGGAGCCGTCGGCGTACCGGACGAGGAGTTTCGCCTTGAGGGCCAGGGGGTTGCCGTCGGCCGAGTAGTGGGTGCTGTCCTCGGAGATGCGGCCGTTGTACCAGCCGTTGCCGAGGACGGCGGCGAGGGTGACCTGTGCCGGGTCCGCGAGCAGGTCCGTGACGTCGTAGGTGAAGTAGTTGACCGTGGTGTCGTAGTTGGTCCAGCCCGGGGGCAGGAACTCGTACGTGATGCCGTCGCCCTGGGGCACGGACACCCGCCGGCCGTTGACATAGGCGTCGTACACGCCGAGCGCGGAGACGTACAGCCGGGCCTCGGTCACCTGCCCGCCCGTCAGTGCCGTCTGGCCGCGCAGGAGGGGTGCGCCGGGGGTGTTCGGGCGCTTGCCCGCCATGCCGATCCACCGCGCGCCGTCCCAGCCGGTGACGCCGTCGGTGCTGCGCAGGCCGGTCTCGAAGTAGGCGGTGGGGGCGGCGGTGACGGCGCGGCCGTGCTCGTCCCACACCGTCACCGTCCAGTGGTAGCGGGTCGAGGCGTGCAGTTCGGGGCCGGAGTAGCGGACGGCGACCGAGTCCGCCGAGTCGACGCGACCGCTGTCCCAGACGTCGGCGCTGCCGTGGGTCAGGTGCCGGGGCGAGGTGGCGACCTTGATCCGGTACGCCGTCTGGTGCCGGCCCCGCGCGGTGGACGCCGTGCGCCAGCCGAATCTCGGGTGTGCCGCGTCGACGCCGAGCGGGTCGGTGCGGTGGTCCACGGTCAGGCCCGACACCGTGGTGCCGGCCGAGGCGGTTCCTCCGGCGCCGTTGCCTGCCGCCATCGCCGCGGGGACGACGCTCAGGGCCGCCGTGGCGAGCAGCGTGCGGCGGCGCAGCCTTCCGGTGCGGGCCGTACCGTCGACTTCGTCGTTCATGCCGCTGTCCCTTCGGCCCGCCGAGAGATGGAGGTGCACCGGATCATTCCAGGATCCGCGGGCCCGCGTCACCAGCCGGTGGGACGCTGTTGAAGGGCGGCGTCGGACCGGCGCCGCTAGCGTGAGGACATGATCCGGTTCGAGCAGGTCAGCAAGCGGTACCCGGACGGTACGACGGCCGTGGACGGGCTGTCCTTCGAGGTGGACGAGGGCGAACTCGTCACGCTGGTCGGCCCGTCCGGCTGCGGCAAGACGACGACCATGATGATGGTCAACCGCCTCATCGAGCCCACCTCCGGCCGGATCCTCGTGAACGGCGAGGACATCGCCACGATCGACCCGGTGCGGCTGCGCCGCCGCATCGGATACGTCATCCAGCAGGTCGGCCTCTTCCCGCACCGCACGATCCTCGACAACACGGCGACCGTGCCGTCCCTGGTCGGCTGGAAACGGGCGAAGGCGCGGGCCCGGGCCGCCGAACTGCTCGATCTGGTGGGCCTGGACCCGAAGACGTACGGTCCGCGCTACCCGGAGCAGCTCTCCGGCGGCCAGCGGCAGCGCGTCGGTGTGGCGCGGGCGCTCGCCGCGGACCCGCCGGTGCTGCTGATGGACGAACCGTTCGGCGCGGTCGACCCGGTGGTGCGGGAGCAGTTGCAGGACGAGTTCCTGCGCATGCAGGCCGCCGTGCGCAAGACGGTGCTGCTGGTCACGCACGACATCGAGGAGGCGGTACGGCTAGGCGACCGTATCGCCGTGTACGGGCAGGGGCGGATCGAGCAGTACGACACCCCCGGCGCGGTGCTCGGTACGCCGGCGACGCCGTACGTCGCGTCGTTCGTGGGCGCCGACCGAGGTCTGAAGCGGCTGTCGGTGACGGAGATCGAGCCCGACGACCTGGAACAACCGCCGGTCGCCCGCGTGGACGAGCACGCGCAGCGGGCCGCCGAACGGCTGCGGGTGGAGGGCGCGAGGTGGGCGGTGGTCCTCGACGAGCAGGGCGAACTACAGGGGTGGGTCAAGGCCGACGAACTCACCGCGGGCGGCACGGTCGGCGAACTCGCCCACCGGATGAACGCGTGGGTCCCGGTGGGCGCCCCCTTGAAGCAGGCGTTCGGCGTGATGCTCCAGCACGACGCCGGGTGGGTGGCCGTGCTGGACGGGGCGCGCTTCCTCGGTGTGCTGACTCCGGCGAAGCTGCATGAGGCGCTGCGGCGGTCGGTGGACGCGGACGCGCTGGGGGTGCCGCGGGGTCAGGTGGACTTCGACTCGGTGGCGGACGCCTGAGCGTGGCTCTCCGGCTCAGGTGTAGGTGAGGGGGCAGCCCCGCCGTAGCGCGTGCTGGGCCGCGCGGAGGTACAGGGACACGTAGAAGGCCGTGTCCAGGTCCTCGCCCCAGGTCCCGGGGTGGGTGGCGGCGAACTCCTCCGCCTCGCCCTCCAGGAACCAGAACGTCAGGGCGAGGTTCCCGGACGCCTCCGGTATCTCCACGGGCAGTTCGAGTGCCGCCGCTAGCCGCTCGGCGAGGGCGAGCACCTGGGGTGCGCCGACGATCACCGTCTCGTCCGTGTACGCGGAGCCGATCGGCAGCCGTATCTCCTCGTCGAGCGAGAACGGCACCAGCACCGACCAGTCGCCGAGCAACGCTCTTTCCGCGGGCGTCAGTCGGGCGCGGCACAGCACGTCGAACCCCTGCATGGACGGGCTCAGCTTCTCCTCGAACGCCGCCCCGAAGTCCCGCGCGGGCACGGACGCGTACGGCGGCAGCCCGCGCCGCGCCAGTTCCGCGTCGAGCCCCTTGGCGATCGCCCCCATGCCCCCTTCCCCCGTGTCCTCACTGAACCACTCCTGCGCGTCGACATCGACGAGATAGACACCCATGCCCGCAACGTACAACCCACCACTGACAATCCCCCGGGCCTCACTTCAGCAGGCCCTTGCCCTTCAGATACGTCCGCGCCACGTCCTGCGCCAACCGCCGCCAGCTGTCGACCTGTTGGTTCATGGAGGCGAGGTCAGCGGTGGTCAGGACGTCGTTGAGTTTCCCCAGCGCCTTGGTCACGCCGGTGCTGCCCGCCCGGGAGCGGTTGACGACCGGGACGACGTAGTCGGCGTTCTGGAGGTGTTTGTCGTCGGTGAGGATGACCAGGCCGAATTCGTCGAGGGTGGCGTCGGTGGTCGTGGTCAGCACCATCTGGTCCTGGCCGTTCTGTACGGCGCTCTTGGCCTGTGTCGTGCCGACGCCCTTGGGGTCGACGGCGGTGATGTCGATGCCGTAGGTCTTCTTCAACCCTGGTTCGCAGTACGGGCGTTGCACGCACTCGTCGCCCGCCGCGAGCCGCACCTCCAGTCCCGAGGCACCGAGGTCGCTGAGGGTCTTGAGGTGGTGTTCGCGAGCGTACGAGCGGGCCACCGCGAAGGCGTTCTGGTCGACGGCCTTCCCGGGGTCGAGCACCGTGAGGCCGCGGGGCGTGGCCAGTTGGCGGAGTGCCTTCATCGTCGTGGCGAGGTCGGGTGAGCCGACGGGCGGTGCGTCGGGGCCGTTGGTCTTGGCGTTGAGCCAGTCGGCGAAGGTGGCCGCGTACTCGGGCACGACGTCGATCTGCCCCGATTCCAGGGCGGGTTCGTAGAGTTCGCGGTTGGCGACGGTGAGCAGGGACGTCTTGTAGCCGGCCTGGTTCAGCAGGAGCGCGTACATCTGGGCGAGCAGGTCGCTCTCGGTGAATCCGGCCGAGCCGATGGTGAGGTGGTGGCTGTCGCCCGGGGGTGCGGTGACGGCGCCCTGGTTCTCCAGGGACGGGCCGGTCGAGCAGCCGGTGACCAGGAGAAGCAGGCAGGCCGCGGCCGTACGTCGCTTCATCGCGCTCTCCCCGCCCAGCGGGGCGCCAGCCGTTCGGCGACCTCGAAGACGCCCTCGACGAGCAGCGCGAACACGGCGACGAGCACTGCCCCGGCCACCACCTGTGCGGTGTCGGCGAGGTTGAAGCCGGCGGTGATGATGCGGCCGAGTCCGCCGCCGCCCGCGAGTGCGGCGATCGTGGCGGTGGCGACGAGTTGGACGGCCGCGATCCGGACGCCGTTCATCAACAGCGGCAGGGAGAGCGGAAGTTCGACGCGGAACAACATCTGACGGCCTGTCATCCCCATGCCGCGCGCGGCCCGCACCACATCGCGGTCGACCTCGCGCATGCCGACGTACGCGTTGGTGAGCAGTGGCGGTACGGCGAACAGGACGAGGGCGACGACCGTGGGCCCCTCGCCCCACTTGCCGATCGGGGTCAGGAGCAGCAGGACGAGGACGGCGAAGGTGGGCACCGCGCGGCCGATGTTGGAGATGTTCACGGCGAGCGCGCCGCCCTTGCCGAGGTGGCCGAGGACGAGCGCGACCGGCAGCGCGATCAGGCAGCTGATGACCAGGCACACGACCGTGAGGACCAGGTGCTGCGCGAGCCGGTGCCAGATGCCGTCGTCGCCCGACCAGTGGGCGGAGTCGGTGAGCCAGTGCCAGGCGTCGGTCAGGGTGTTCATCCGCGCACCGCCCTCGTCCAGGGGGTGATCAGCCGTTGCACGAGCAGGAGGAGCAGGTCGGCGACGATCGCGATCACCACGCACAGCACGGACGCGGTGAGCACCTGTGCCTTGAAGTAGGTGTTCATGCCCGCGTAGATGAGGTTGCCGAGTCCCCCGAAGCCGACGATCGCACCGACCGTGACCAGCGAGACCGCCGAGACGGTGGCGATACGGAGGCCTGCCATCGCGGCGGGGAGCGCGAGGGGCAGTTCGACGGTGAGAAGGAGGCGGATGGGGCCGTAGCCCATGCCGCGTGCGGCCTGTCGGGTCTCTTCGGGGACGGCGCGCAGGCCCGCGAGGATGTTGCGGACGAGCAGGGTGAGCGAGTAGAGGACGAGCCCGGCGACGACGAGGGTGGCCGAGAGGCCGTAGACGGGCAGGAGCAGCGAGAACATCGCCAGGGACGGGATCGTGTAGAGGATCGTCGTCACCGCGAGCACCGGTCCCGCCGCCCAGCCCCAGCGGCGGGCCACCACCGCGAGCGGAAGGGCGATCGCCAGGCCGATGAGCACCGAGACCGCGGTCAGTTGGAGGTGCTGGACGACCGCGTCGACGAGGATGTGGCGGCGGGTGCTCAGGTACTCGCCGCAGATCCACTCGTTGCGGGCGAGGCAGTCGTCCGGGGGCGCGGTCACAGGTCCATTGCATCGGGCGGGCCCCGGGGCGGCTCGTTCTGGTGACCCGTACGGGCGGTCGGTCAGGGGTTCCAGTAGGTGGAGAGGGAGGCGACGAAGGCCGCTGCGGACGTGAGGACCACGAGTTGGGTGGCGGCCGTGGTCCAGAGGCGGCAGGCGATCGCCAGGGCGACGGTGACGGCCTCGGCCCGGCAGAGGAAGACGACGCAGTGGTACTGGTAGGAGGCGGCCGTGGAGTCCATCATCCCGGCATAACCCATCCAGTCCGCCGTGAAGACGCCCTCGCTGCCGAGCAGGAGGATCACCGCGACGAGGAGGACGTCCAGGCCGGCGAGCAGCCCGCACGCGATGGCGTCGGCCCGTCGGTGTGCGCGCGAGCGGCGCAGGACGCGCTGCGGGAAGCCGTCGACGGGGGTGCTCTGGTCCGTCATCGGGTGCCTCCGGCGGTACGCCACGGTCCGACGCCGAGCCTGCCTGTCGTCCCGAGGTCGAGGCCGCCGTCCGGTGTCAGGAGGAGCGGCAGGGAACCGGACCGCGCCGCGACCGTCAGATAGCGCACGTAGACCGCGCCGTCGAAGCCGGTGGTGGTGTTGCGCCACAGCAGGCCGGCGGACGCGGTCTCGCCGGGTGCGAGCGTCACCGCGCCCGGTGGATCGTCGAAGCCGGTGACCGTGGCGATACCGGCGCTGCCGTGGATCACCGACACACCGGTCACGTGCTGCTGGTCGCGGTCGAGGAGGCGGACCTCGGGGTAGCCCTCGACGCGGTAGGCGTGGGTGCCGCAGTTCTCCAGGGTGAGGTCCATGGCGCGCAGGCCCATCGCGGGGTTCACCGGTCCGGCCGTGACGCGGACGCCCTCCTCCGGGCAGACGGGGCCCGGCTTCGACCATCCGGCGGCGGGATCGTCGTAGGAGACGTCCGTGACCGTCCAGATGACGGCCCCGACGAGGAGCCCCACCACCGCGACCAGCACGGTGTCGTACACGCTTCTCGGCATCCTTCGCGGCATGCGCAGAGTCGATCAAGACGGGGGCGGGATCGCTGTGGCGGAAGCCATACCTCCGGTCACAGCCCTGTCACAGCATGTCCCGCGGACCCGAGCGCGGGGGTGTCGCTGAGTACACCCCGCGATACGGGTTCTGCGCCCAATGTGCGTAACCGGCGCTCTCCGTAGCGTCGTCGGCGAGGCACAGGGCGTGCCGCACGGAGGGTGATGGCGATGTTCCGCACCGCACGAAGCACGCACGACAAGGGACCCGCCGCCGAGGCGCTGCGGCTGGTCAAGGTGAGCAGGACCTACGGCTTCGACGACAGCGCGGTGACCGCTCTGGACGGGGTCACGCTGAGCCTGGAGCGCGGCACGTTCACGGCGGTGATGGGTCCTTCGGGTTCCGGCAAGTCGACGCTGTTGCAGTGCGCGGCGGGTCTCGACCGGCCGGACAGCGGGATCGTGATGGTCGACGGCGCGGAGATGACGGGCGGGAGCGAGGCCGAGCTGACACGGTTCCGGCGCAGTCGGATCGGGTTCGTGTTCCAGCAGTACAACCTCCTGGACACGCTCACCGTCGCGCAGAACACCGTGCTGCCGCTGAAACTCGCCGGGCGGCGCGTCGACCGGCGGCGGGCCCAGGAGGTCCTGACCTCGGTCGGGCTCGGCGACCGGCTCGGCCACCGCCCCGACCAGCTCTCCGGCGGTCAGCGGCAGCGGGTCGCCATCGCCCGCGCGCTGGTCACCGAACCCCGGGTGATCTTCGCGGACGAGCCGACGGGCGCCCTGGACACGCGCAGCGCGCGGGGCGTGCTGCTGCTGTTGCAGGAGGCGGTGCGGGTGCACGGCCGGACCGTGGTGATGGTGACGCACGACCCGGTCGCCGCCTCGTACGCCGACTCGGTGGTGTTCCTCGCGGACGGCCGCCTCGCCGGCCGGATGCACGCACCGACCGTCGACGCGGTCGCCGAACGGCTCGCGCACCTGGGCGACGACGTGACGGCGGGGGTGTGACCGATGTTCGTACTGGCGATGCGTTCGATCCGGCAGCGGCCGGGCCGGTTCCTGGCGACACTGCTGGCCGCGTTCCTGGGCGCGGCGATCATCATGACGTTCAACTCGCTGCACGACACGGCGGCGCAGCGCGGCATCGACTCGGTCAGCGCCGACACCCTGTCCACCTCGTCGAGTGTCGTCGGGGGCTACGGCACCCTGCTGGTGTTCTTCGCCGTCGCGTCGACGCTGACCGTCAACGTCCGCCAACGGTCGAGGGAGTTGGAGACCCTGCGCTGCTCGGGGGCGACTCCGGCGCAGCTGAAGCGGATGGTCGTGGGTGAGGCGGTGGCCGTCGCGCTGCTGGGCGCGATCCTCGCCGTCGGTCCCGCGATGCTCGGCGGACGGGCACTGCTCGGGGCGTTCAAGGACAGCGGCCAGGTGGCCCGGTCCGTCGACTACTCCTTCGGCCCCTTCGCCCTCCAATCGGGCCTGGGCATCACGCTGTTGGCGGCAGCGGGCGCCGCGTTCCTGGCCGTACGGCGGGCGACGCGCGGGCGCCGGCAACAGGGCCGGGCACGCGCATTCCTCGCCTACGCCGCGCTGGTCGCCGGTGTGGTGTCGGTGTCGGCGACCTTCGCCTTCTCCGCCACGGACGCGGCGTTGATGGCGGCCCCGGCGTACGGCGCGATCCTGCTCTCGGTCGGACTGGCCCTGCTGGCGCCACGCCTGCTGAAGGGCCTACTCGACCGCCTCCAACTGACCGGCGCGAGCGGCTGGTTGGCCGTCCGCAATCTGCGCGAGCGGACCGACCAGCTCGCCGGGATCCTGATGTCGCTGATCCTGTTCACTGCGGTGTCCACGGCGACGCTGTACATGCAGGCGGTGGAGAGCGACGCGGTGAAGTCCTCGGGCCTGACGAAGTCGGTGGACGCGAAGAACCTGGAGACCCTCAACTTCACGGTCGTCGGCATCATCGTGGTCTTCGTCTGCGTGATGCTGGTCAACTCGCTGTACGCGGCGACGACTTACCGTGCCCGCGAGTTCGGCGGCCAGCGCCTGGCGGGCGCGACCCCGGGGCAGGTGCTGCGCACGATCGCCACCGAGACGGCGATCCTCACGGTCACCGGCGTACTGTCCGGCACAGCGGCCGCGCTGGCGGGCATCATCCCGTTCACCATGGTCCGCACGGACTCGGTCCTACCGCACCAGGGACTCGGAATCTGGCTCACGGTCGCAGCGGTGGCGGCAACGGTGACACTGGGCACAAGCCTGCTGACGGCACACCGGGTGCTGCGCACACCGGCGGTGGAGGCGGTGGCATTGGCCGCGTGAGTCCCCGCCGGACGGGAAAGGGGCAGCCGCTACACCGGCTGCCCCTTGACCCACGGTCCGGGAGCGCCCCAAAGGGGCGCGGGGAACTGCGCGCCCAGCCACAACGGCGCCGCAGCCAATCAACGACATGACCCAACGCTCAGGCAACCCCGGCCGCATCCAACAACGTCCGCACAGTCGAGACAGTCAACCCGTCCAACGACTCCAACTTCGCCCCGGCACGAGCACTGGCCCCATCGAAGACCAGCATCAACTGCCGTGCCAGCAACCCCGGATCACGCGCGCCCCCCAACTCCGCCTGCTCCCGGAACGCGTCCTGCAACGTCTCCTTGGCCGCCCGGGCCACCACGCTCGCCGGATGCCCGGGATCCTTCAACTCGACCATCGTGGCAAGGAAGGGACAGCCCAGATAGCCGACCTCCGTCGACGACTTCTCCGCCTGCTCGAAGACGTACAGGATGCGCTCGCGCGGTGTATCGGCGTCATCCGGACCGGCCGTGAGCCGCGCCGCGTACCCGGGCGCACGCCGCTCCAGGCTCGCGGCGAGAACCTCGTCCTTGCTGTCGAAGAGCTGGTACATCGACCGCTTCGAGACCCCGGCGGACTTGCACAGCGCCTCCACGCCGATGGAAACGCCGTCGCGGTAGAACAGCTCGGCCGCCGCGTCCAGCAGCCGGTCCCGGGGTGACGCCTTCTCTGTCGTGGCCATACTGCGAGGTTACCGCGCCGGACGCCAAGAGGAAACCGATCGGTGTACACGCTTGCGCGGGCACCCGGCCCCGGGTGACAGTGAAGGTGAACAAGCGCTTAGATATGTTGCCGCGCGCCGATGTACCACCCGTGACCCGCCGGAGGCCCCGTGTTCCGTTCCGTCGACGAAGTCGCCGCCCGACTCGCCGAGACCGGCTATCTGGCCTCGCCCGCGGTCGCCACGACCGTCTTCCTCGCCGACCGCCTCGGCAAGCCGCTCCTCGTGGAGGGCCCGGCCGGTGTCGGCAAGACGGAGCTGGCCAAGGCCGTCGCCGAGGTCGCCGGAGCCGAGCTGGTCCGGCTCCAGTGCTACGAGGGCGTCGACGAGTCCCGGGCGCTGTACGAGTGGAACCACGCCAAGCAGTTGCTGCGCATCAGCGCGGGCCGCGACGAGAGCTGGGACGAGACCCGCACCGACATCTTCAGCGAGGAGTTCCTGCTCCCCCGCCCGCTGCTCACGGCGATCCGCGGCGACGACCCGAAGGTCCTGCTGATCGACGAGACCGACAAGGCGGACGTCGAGGTGGAGGGCCTGCTGCTGGAGGTGCTCAGCGACTTCCAGGTCACCGTCCCGGAGTTGGGCACGATCACCGCGACCCGCCGCCCCTTCGTGGTCCTCACCTCGAACGCGAGCCGTGAGCTGTCCGAGGCCCTGCGCCGCCGCTGCCTGTTCCTCCATATCGGCTTCCCCGACGAGGAGTTGGAGCGTCGGATCGTACGGCTGAAGGTGCCGGGGCTCGGTGCGGCGCTGGCCGAGTCGGTGGTGCGGGTGGTCGGGGCGCTGCGCGAGATGGAGCTGCGGAAGGTGCCGTCGGTGGCCGAGACCATCGACTGGGCCCGCACCCTCCTGGCGCTCGGCGCCGACACCCTCGACGAGACGGTCGTGCGGGACACCCTCGGCGTGCTCCTCAAGCACCAGGACGACATCCTCAGGGCGGCCGCGAAGCTCGACCTGGACGCCGTGTGACCGCCGCCGGTGTCACCGAGCGGCTGACGGGCCTCGTCGGGGCGCTGCGCGCGCACGGTCTGCGCATCGGCACCGGCGAGACCGTGGACGCGGCGCAGGCCATGGAGGCGCTCGGGTTCGCGGACCGTGAGCTGCTGCGCGAGGGGCTGGCCGCGACGCTGCTGCACGGCACGGGTCAACGCCCGCTGTTCGACCCGGTCTTCGACCTGTACTTCCCGCGCGGCATCGGAGCACCCCAGGGCGAGCCCACCAACCGCGACGACCTCCGCGACCGGCTCGCGGCAGCGCTGGCCGCCAACGACCAGGCTTTGATGGGGCAGTTGGCGGCGGAGGCGGTCGACGGTTTCGGCGGCTACGGCAACTCCCCCACGTCGGACGGCTGGTCGTCGCACCAGACCCTGGAGTGGCTGCGTCCGCAGACGCTGCTCGCCCGGGTGCGTACGAGCATCCGGGCGGAGGGCGGCCAGTCCGGGTTCACCGACCGGCTGCTCGACGACGAGATCCGGCAGCGCATCGAGGGCTTCCGGCGGCAGGTCGCCCTGGAGGCACGGCGTCGGGTCGCCGAGCGGCGCGGCAGGGACGAGATCGCCCGGCGGGCGATCGCTCCGACGGCCGACCGCGTCGACTTCCTGTTCGCCGGACGGGCCCAACTGGCCGAGCTGCGCAGGGCGGTTCAGCCGTTGGCCCGGAAGCTGGCCACCCGTCTCGCCGCGCGCCGCCGCCGCGCCTCCAGGGGCACGATCGACCTCCGCCGCACCCTGCGCGGCTCACTGTCCACAGGCGGGGTGCCGATGCGTCCGGTGCTGCGCCGACGCCGGCCCGTCCGGCCCGAACTGGTGCTGCTGTGCGATGTGTCGGGCTCGGTGTCGGGCTTCTCCGACTTCACGATGCTGCTGGTGCAGGCGCTGCACGACCAGTTCAGCAAGGTGCGTGTGTTCGCCTTCGTCAACCGCCTCGACGAGGTGACACCGCTGCTCGCGCACGGCACGGCCGACCCCGAGGGACTGGGCACCCGCATCCGCGACGAGGCCACCCTCACCGGCTGGCACGGAAGCAGCGACTACGGCGTCGCCCTGGGCGAGTTCGCGGAGCGCTACGGCGACGCGGTCGGCCCGCGTACGACCGTGTTCGTGCTCGGTGACGCCCGTACCAACATGAGCGACCCGAATCTCCCGGCCGTCCGGCAGATCGCCCGACGGGCCCGCCGCGTCTACTGGTTGAACCCCGAGCAGCGCACCCAGTGGGGCACCGGCGACTCGGCGGCGCCCGGTTACACGGAACTGGTCGAGATGCACGAGTGCCGGAACGCCCAGCAACTCAGCGCGCTGGTGGGCCGGTTGCTGCCGATCTGAGCACCGCCGGTCCGGTTAGGCGGCCAACTGCGGGTACAGGGCGCCGCCTTCGGCGGAGAGCCCGGCCTTGACCTGGCGGGTCAGGTCGTCGGCCAGTACCTCGAAGGCGCCGGCCTCGATGCCGTCGAGGGCCTGGGCCGCCACGCTCTCGGGAGTGGACTTGGGCGCGTCGACATGCGCGGCCATGTCCGTGTCGACGTAGCCGACATGCAGTCCGGTGACGTCGATTCCGCGCGGCTTCAGGTCCAGGCGCAGGGAGTTGGTCTGCGACCAGAAGGCGGCCTTGGACGCGCTGTAGGAGCCGGCGAGACCGACCCAGGACAGCACCGAGTGGACGTTGAGGAGGTGGCCGCCGCCGTTGCGCTCGATGATCGGCACGAAGGCGCGCGTGACGAGCAGCGGGCCATAGAAGTTGGTCTCGAACTCGCGGCGGATGTCCTCGACGGGCGAGTCCAGGAAGTTCGCGTTCACGGACGCGCCGGCGTTGTTGATCACGATCGTGACGTCCTGCGCCTGTTCGGCCGCCGCCGCGACGGAGGCGGTGTCGCTGACCTCCAGCGCCAGCGGGACGGCGTCCGGGTGCGTGACGGTCTTCGGGTCACGGGCGGTGGCGTACACCTTCTTCGCGCCGCGCTCGTACAGGGCCTCGACCAGCGCCCGGCCGATGCCGCGGCTGCCGCCGGTGACGAGGACGACGGAACCTTCGATGTTCGTCATGGGGATCTCCTGAGGTGAGGGGTGCCGTGGGAGCGCGGCAGGAGGGTGGGAAACCGATCGGTTTCCTCATGTCGACCACAGTAAACCGATCGGTTTCCATGGGCAAGCCCGTGGGCCCGCCCGCAAGCCGACCGGCGACCGGAGCACGCGATGATGGACGCCATGAGCGACCCGCACGTGGAACTGGCCACCTTCCCCACCCCCGTCGAACCGGCGCCGAGACTCGCCACCGCGATCGGGCTGGGCCCGGACGACCTGTGGATCAAGCGCGACGATCTGACCGGCCTCGGAGGCGGCGGCAACAAGATCCGCAAGCTGGAGTGGACCGTGGGCGCGGCGCTCGCCGAGGGCGCGGACACCCTGGTCACGACCGGCGCCCCGCAGAGCAACCACGCCCGTCTGACGGCGGCCGCCGGAGCACGGCTGGGCCTGGGGGTGGTGCTGGTGCTGCGCGGATCGCCGGGTGTGTCGCGCTCGGGGAACCTCGCCCTCGACGGGCTGTTCGGCGCGCGGATCGCCTGGGCGGGCGACGTGGACCAGACTGGACTGGACCGGGCGGCGGCCGAGGTGTGCGAACAGCTCCGCACGTCGGGCGCCAGGCCCGCGCTGATCCCGTTCGGCGGTTCCAGCGCGCTCGGCGCACGCGGATATGTGCGCTGTGGCGAGGAGTTGCGCCGACAGCTCCCCGATCTCCGTACCGCCGTCGTCGCGCTCGGCTCGGGCGGCACGATGGCGGGGCTGGTGGTCGCGCTCGGGGCGGAGGCGGTCCTCGGCGTCGACGTGGGAGCGCTGCCCGAACCCGCCCCCGCCGTAAGCGAGTTCGCGGGTCTGACCTCACCGGATGGACTGCGCGTACGACGGGACCAGATCGGCGGCGGCTACGCCACGCTCACCGCGCCCACCGCCGAGGCCCTCGCCCTCGCCGCCCGCACCGCCGGGCTCGTCCTCGACCCGACGTACACGGGACGGGCGATGGCCGGGCTGATCGCGGCCGTCCGGGACGGCGACATCAGGCCGGGTGAGCGGACCGTGTTCGTGCACACGGGCGGGCTGCCCGGCCTGTTCGGGCACGCGGAAGGTGTCGCGTACGCCGAGGGGCGGGTCGTCGAGTACCGGACATGACATACGCGCCCGGCGGGTGCGGTGCCGCGAGGCGCGTACATCCGGAGGGGCTACGGAGCCTTCGCGTAGTCCGTGGCCATGCCGCCCGCGAAGTCGTACACGATGACCTGTTCGTCGCCGACGACCCACGCGTCGTGTCCGGGCGGGCAGACGAAGACGTCGCCGGGACCCACTTCGCCCTCGCCGCCGTCGTCCATCAGAAGGTGCATCCGTCCCTGGACCACATAACCGTTGTGGTGGACCTCGCAGCTCTTGGTTCCCGCGATCGGTGCCACGGACTCGGACCAGCGCCAGCCCGGTTCGAAGGTGCCCACGGCGAAGTCGAGACCGCTGAGGTGGACTGCTTCGAGGTGGCCGCGGGGGAAGTCACGTCGCTCGTCCGGCTTGTCGACCGTCTTCACTTCCAGCATGACGGCTGCCTCCATTCCGGCCGCGCACAGCGCGGCCGGGGCCGGTCTCCGTCTCCCGGCATCCTCGAACGGCACCGGCGCTCCGGCGGGGGCCGCGCCCCACCACTCCATCGTCTTCCTGTCCACCCGGGAGCGCCATTCGGGGGAACGCCGGCTCGGGCACCGTCAGGACGAGCCGCTCGCGCACAGCCGCGCGAACCGCTCGGTGTCGATGTTGCCGCCGGACACAATCATCCCCACCCGGCCCGAAAGCGAGCCCGCGCGCCCGGCGAGGAGCGCGGCCAGCGGGGTGGCACCACTGGGCTCGACGACGATCTTCAGCCGCTCGAAGGCGAACCGCATCGCGTCCTTGATCTCCTCGTCGCTCACCAACGCGATCTCGTCGACCAGCCGCCGGTTCACGGAGAAGGTCAACTCACCGGGCGTATCGGCCGCTTGGCCGTCGGCGATGGTGCGCGGCACCGGGATGGACACGCGCCGGCCCGCCTCCAGGGACCGCCTGGTGTCGTCCCCGGCCTCCGGTTCGACACCGATCACGCGGGTGCTCGGGTGCAGCCCCTTGACGGCGGTGGCCGTCCCGGCGATCAGCCCGCCGCCGCCCACGGGCACCAGTACGGCGTCCAACTCCCCCACTTCCTCGACGAGTTCGAGTGCCGCCGTGCCCTGCCCCGCCATGACGTGCGGATGCTCGTAGGGCGGGATGAGGGAGAGCCCGCGCTCGGCGGCCAGGGCCTCCCCGATGGCCACGCGGTCGCCGCTGTAGCGGTCGTACGTGACGACCTCGGCGCCATATCCCTCGGTGGCGGCCCGTTTCGAGGCCGGGACGTCCTCGGGCATGAGGATCACCGCGGTGGTGCCGAGTTCGCGGGCGGCGAGGGCGACGGCCTGGGCGTGGTTGCCGGACGAGTAGGCGGCGATGCCGCACGCGAGTTGCTCCGGCGTCAGCCGCGAGGCCGCGTTGTAGGCGCCGCGGAACTTGAAGGCGCCGATCCGCTGGAAGTTCTCGCACTTCAAGTGCACCTCGGCGCCGACGAGTTGGTCGAGGGTGCGCGAGCGCAGCACCGGGGTGCGGTGGGCGACGCCCTTGATCTGGGCGGCGGCGCCGAGGACGTCGTCGAGGGTGATGGGCGGGGTGCCGGTCGTCACGCGTCTCCTCCAGTGGAAGCGGAATCAGCGGCGGGACCGGGCGGTGTGCCCGTCGCCGCGCGGGTCTGCGAGAGGTAGCTGTAGGCGGAGGCCCGGGAGATGCCGAGCCGGGCGGCGACCTGCTCGATGGCCCGGCGCACGGCGAAGACCCCGTGCTCGTCGAGGCCGCGGAACAGCTCCAGCCGCTGCGCGCGGTCGAGTTGGACCCAGGTCCTGCCCCGCCGTAGCTGATGGGCGTCGACGATGGCCTCGACGACGGAGTCGATGTCGTTGCCGAAGGTGGTGGTGGTCGGCGCCTCGGCCGCACCACCCCCGCCGATCGCGGCAAGGAGTGCCTGCGCCTGCTGTACGGCGGTCACGTCGACGTTGACGCACAGCGCGCCGAACACCGCGCCCGTGGAGTCGCGCAGCACCATCGTGGACGACTTGAGCTGTTGGCCGCCCTTGGTCCGGGTGAGGTAGTTCAGCTCGTCGGCGGCCTCGTCCCCGCGCGCCAGCATGCGCAGCCCGATCTCGCTCATCGCCCCGCCCACCGACCGCCCGGTCAGGTCCCCGGCGACGGCGACCACCGACTTCTCCGGCTGCCGGTAGTCGTGCAGCACCACCTCGCACACCGGACCGAACGTCGCCGCGATGCCGTCGACCACGGGCACCAACGCGGCGATGATCGCGTCGCGTTCGGCGTCGCGGGCCGGGTTGCCGTCCGTCATTGCCACCCCTCGGTTCAGACTGTAAGTCCAATCACTATACTCGCAGTCCAGAACCGGGCAGGTATGTGACGCCGAAGCGGAATTCCCGCTGCCGACCGGGCTCCAGGGACAGGGCGCCGGCGTGTTCCGGACGGTTGTAGGCGTCGGTCGGTGCCTCGACGGGTTCCAGGGCGAGGGAGGCACGCCGGTCGCGGGCCAGGGTGTCGCCGGTGAACACGTGCAGGTACCCGCCGTGCTGCCACACCCGTAGTTCGTCTCCGGTCACGGGGTCGCTCAGCACCGTCTCGGTCCGGCCGCCGGGGCCGGGGACCAGGTCCGCGAAACAGGCGTCGATGACGGCGTCGCCGAGCCTCCTGGGCGTACGGAAGTCCATGTCGGGGCAGCGGTCCAGCGGCAGCAGGGCCTCCTTTCCGCGCAGGGGGATGAGGGAGGCGTCGGTGCGGATCAGGGTGTGGGCGGGGATCCGCAGGACGAGGTCGTCGATGGGGCGGGAGAGGGTGAAGT